>DATJVC010000034.1 GCA_035501935.1 Gammaproteobacteria bacterium
GTACTGGCCGATGGTCACCATGTCCACATTATGTTCGCGTAGATCGCGCAGCACCTGCTTCACTTCCTCGATCTCCTCGCCCAGACCCAGCATCAGTCCGGATTTCGTCGGCACGGCGGGATGTTCCGACTTGAAACGCCGGAGCAGTTGCAACGACCACGTGTAATCGGCACCGGGGCGCACGGCGCGGTACAGCCGCGGCACGGTTTCCAGATTGTGATTGAAAACCTCCGGCGGTGCGGCGCGCAGCGCCGTGAGGGCTGTGTCCATGCGGCCGCGGAAGTCCGGCGTCAGTATTTCTATGCGCAGTTCGGGCAGGCGTTCGCGCAACGCGCGGATGCAGGCAGCGAAATGCGCGGCGCCGCCGTCCGGCAGGTCATCACGGTCCACTGAAGTGATTACCACGTAGCGCAGGCGCATGGCGGCGATGGTGTCGGCCAGCCGCCGTGGCTCGTCGGCATCCAGCGGCAGAGGCCGGCCATGGGCCACGTCGCAGAACGGGCAGCGGCGCGTGCAGAGACTGCCCATGATCATGAAGGTCGCCGTGCCATGGGCGAAACACTCGCCGAGATTCGGGCAGGAGGCCTCCTCGCATACCGTGTGCAACTTCTGCTCGCGCAGCAGCGCCTTCAGCGCCAGCACTTTCGGATCGGTCGGCGCACGTGCGCGGATCCACTGCGGCTTGCGCGGCAACCTGTCTGGCGATGGCGTCACTTTCACCGGTATGCGCGCGATTTTCTCTGCGCCGCGCAACGGCGTACCCGGCTCCATGTGTTGCGATTCACCAGACATGCGCTACCTCCCGACTGTGGCAGCCAGTGGTGTAACTTCTGCGATTTCAAACTGCGCCAGCAGACGAGGCAGCAGCCTCTCACCAACGGTTTGCACATCGTCGTGCACGCCAAATGTCTTCAAGTCCGTGACCTTGAGGCCGCGGAAACCGCAGGGATTGATGTGCTGGTAGGGCGAAAGGTCCACCATGTCCACGTTCAGCGCCAGGCCGTGATAGCAGCAACCGCGCCGGATGCGAAAACCCAGCGCCGCGACCTTGGCGTTTTCGACATATACACCCGGCGCTCCGGCCCACCGTTGCGCTTCGATACCGCAGTCCATACACAGCAGGTTGATAATCGCCTGTTCGGTGCGGCGCACGAGTTCGCGCACCTTGAGCCCGCGGCTGGTGAGATCGAGCAGCAGATAAACCACAAGCTGGCCGGGGCCGTGATAAGTCACCTGCCCGCCGCGGTCGGTAGGCACGATGGGGATCGGGGTTTCCCGCAATATATGCTCCGGAGAAGCGCCGAGACCGAGCGTGTACACCGGCGGATGTTCGAGCAGCCAGATTTGATCATCGCTGTCCGGGCCGCGTGTATCCGTATAACGCCGCATCTCCTCCAGCGCCGGGAGGTAGTCACAACGGCCGCGCCGACGAACCTTGATCATAGCGCCATGACCACGCGGCGCTCGCAGGTCAAGTCGCGATAGATGGCGTCGACCTGATCCTGGTTCTTCGCCTCGATGGTGACCGTGACGGCCATGTAACGCCCGCCGCGGCTGACACGCGTGCACACGGCCGCCTCCGTCAGGTCTGGCGCGTGGCGGCGGACAATCTGTACCACAAAAGCGTCAAAATCCTCCGCCCAGTAGCCCATGACCTTGATGGGAAGCGGGCAAGGGTAGGTGATCAGCGATTGCGCCGTTGGCTTGACTGGAATCGACAATGGCATGACAGGTAGTCTAGTGGCAGCACGTCACACATTCAAAAGAATATTGCGAAAATCAGCCAACCTGTTGATTTTCAGCAGTAGTGGGTAAGGCGACAGCCTCCTCGATCCATAACAGGTCGGCATGCAGAATGCATCACAATTCTCCCGTCAATCGACTGCACCGATGTGAGCCACTTCGCTATTTCGAACCATCTCTTGCTTGGCATGTTTCCTGCGGTTGTGCCAAGTATGAATTTGCGCACTCGTTTATTGCTGCGCCTGTTGCCGGTGATCTTCATCCTGGGTGGGACGCTGTACGCCTATTCCAAGCAGGTGTTGAAGAACGACTCCTATCAGATTCAGGAGGAACACGCCCGGCAGGAAATGCAGGGCGTTCGCCAAACGATCAGCTATGAACTGGATGGTCTGGTCGGCACCACCAAGGAATGGGCGGGACGTGACGCCGTCGGCAACTTCGCCCGGGAAGAAAACAGTGATTTCGTCGACAAGAATCTGACCGCCACTTCCCTGAACGACATCAATGCCAACCTGTTCCTGCTGCTGCGCCCGGATGGCAGTGTGCTCCATGCCGCGCATTACGAAAACCGCAAACTACCGGGCGGACTTCAGACCTTGGCCGCCGAACGGGTGCAGGACCTGCGTCAGAAGCCGTTCGTTACCCAGCTCCTGGGCGAACTCGTGCATGCCGATGCCTCGGCTGCCGAGTACATCAGCGCCCGCGGCTTGGTCAATTTTAACGGTCATCTGATGTTGATCGCGGCGGCACCGGTACTCCAAGCCAGCTCCGCCAGTCGCGGCGCTGCCGGCCTCCTTGTGATGGGACGCTATTTGGAACCCACCATACTCTACAAGATCTCACACATCAGCGATCTGATTGTAAGTCTGGTGCCATTGCCCGAGGGCCTCCAGCATGGCCTCGACGGAACGGAGAAGATCGTCACCGTCTATCCGGATTCGAAGACCCTGACCGCCTATCTCCGCCTGGATGACATCGAAGGCCGGCCCATCGGCGCCCTGCGCGCCACCACCGAACGCTGGATCGTCCGGGGATTGCGCAGCAAGTATTATCTGCTGGGCAGCCAGCTGGTGGCCTTTCTCACCTTGATTGGAGTCGTACTCTGGCTGCTGAATCATCTCATGCTCCAGCGCCTCACCCTTTACGATCGCATCATCGATCAGATCCGAAAAACCGATGACATGCGCAACCTGCGCGTGCCGCTGCACGGACGCGATGAGTTGGATCGGCTCGGCGCCACCGTCAATGAAATGCTCGATACGATGGCGAACAGCCGTCAACGCCTGTACCACGATGCCTATCACGACGTCCTGACCGGCCTGCCGAATCGCCGCCTGTTCATCGATCGGCTGAACAAGATCATCCAGGATTCACAGCATCGTCTCATGCGGCTGGGCGTCGTGTTGCTGGACCTCGACGGCTTCAAGCAGATCAATGACACCTACGGGCACGACCACGGCGATGAATTGCTGCGCGCAGTGGCGAGACGTCTGGAACACTGCGTCCGTCAGACGGACACCGTCGCCCGCTTCGGCGGGGACGAGTTCGTGGTGCTGCTCTACAACGTGGATGAGGACCAAGCCGTGGAATGGATCACGCGCAAAATCGTCAGCGCACTGGGTCAGCCCTACAATATTCAGGACAAGTCGGTGACCATCAGCGCCAGCGCCGGCGTTGCGCTGTACCCCTACAACGGCGGCACCGCCGAGAAACTGCTCAAGACGGCCGATGTGCTCATGTACCACGCCAAGGACGCGGGTAAAAACACCTACACCCTGGCCGACGGCATCCCCCATCTGGCCACGGACGACTCCAATACACCCCCGTAATGGTGGGACGCGAAGCGTGCGTGGGGTTCATCTCATCAGCCTCACATCAGAGGGCTTAGGGCCACGCACCTGGAAGCGTACCCTGTCGAGTTCCTGTCCGGTGGAATCGAGCAACGCCAGGTGATGCGCACCGGGCTCCGGCGACCAGTCTTCGGACCGCGCCACCTTGCCGTCCAGTTGCCAGTGCAGGCCGGAACCCGGCTCCGTCGCGCTGAACCGCACGCGCTGCCGCCCGGCGGGAATGTCCGGATCGACGGCGATGATCATGTCCCGTCCGGGATAAGCGATGCGCGCCGTATGGGTATCGTGACTGAGGGCGATGACGGATGTCTCCGTGCCGGCGAGAAACCACTCGCTGCGCGCAGGCTCGACCGCCGGCGTGAATCGCACGTCATCGGCCACGACCGCCGCCGGCGGTGATCGGATTCCCTGTCGCTCCCCCGCATTCAGGGCGTCCATCACTTCACGCCATACCGGGGCGGCGCCGGTGACGCCGGACACTGATCGCATCGGATCGCCGTTGAAATTGCCGACCCACACGCCGACGGTGTAGCGCGGCGTGTAACCCACGCACCAGTTGTCGCGCATGTCCTTGCTGGTGCCGGTCTTGACCGCGCTCCAATACGGCGTCGCCAGTGCGTTGTCGAGGCCAAAACTCACGCTCCGTGCCGCCGCGTCGGCGAGGATGTCTGAAACAATATAGCCCGCGCCCGTATTCATGATCGGTTGCGAAGGCGGTGGTGTTCCCGCCGGCCGCAGGCGCAGCGGCGAGAAGACGCCACCGTTGGCAAGCACGCGGTACGCTTGCACCAGCTGCCACAGTGTCACTTCGCCTGAACCGAGCGCCAGCGAATAGCCGTAATAATCGCCGGGTTCGGTCAACAGCGCGAATCCCAATTGCTGCAGCCGCTGCACAAAGGCGTCCAGTCCCACCAGCATCAGCGTGCGCACGGCGGGCACGTTGAGGGAACCGGCCAGACTGGTGCGCGCGCTCACCCAGCCGCGAAAATCGCGATCATAATCCTGCGGCACATAAAGCCCGGTGGGCGTCATCAGATTGATCGGCGCATCATCGAGCAATGAGGCGGCGGTGATCAGCTTGCGCTCCAACGCCAGCTCGTACAGAAACGGTTTCAAAGTGGAGCCTGCCTGCCGCGGCGCGCGCACGCCATCGACGTAAGGTGCGCTGGACTCGTCGCCAGCGTTGCCGACATAAGCCAGCACATCGCCGGTCAGGTTATCGACGGCCAGTACGGCACCGTCCCGCACCTGTTGCTCTTGCAGACCCATGAGTTGATGCCGTAGCGTTTCAAATGCGCGGCGTTGAATGCCCGCGTCCAGGGTGGTGGCTGCGTCGCGCGTTCGGGAATCGAGCAGCTGGTGGGCCACGTGGAGCGCAAGATTTTGATCCGGGGACATCCGCAAAAACGGCGTCTTCGATGCGCTCAAGGCCTGCGCTACAAGGGCCGTGAGCGGAACACACTCAAATTGCGCATCTTCGCTGCGCCCGGAGGCGCAGGCATGCCGGAAGACGAGCGCGGAGGGGGCCGCGGGCGCGCGCAGTAGGGCGGCAAGCACGTACGCCTCCTCCTTGTTGATTCCAGAGGGCGACTTGCCGAACAGGCCCCGTGTCGCGGCGGCGATGCCCTGCAACTCGCCACGGAAATTCGCCAGATTGAAATACGCCTCCAGAATTTCATTCTTGCTCCAGGTGCGTTCCAACGCGAGCGCGGCACCCACCTGTTTCAGCTTCTGTCCAAGGCTTCGCCCTCCGCCACCCGGCTGCAACGCACGATCGAGCAGGGCCGCGAGTTGCATGGTGATTGTGCTGCCGCCACGGCGCGGCCCCCCGGAAATATCGCTCCATGCGGCGCCGAGCAACGCGATCCCATCCACGCCGTGATGCCGGTAAAAACGATGGTCTTCCGCCCGCACCACCACTTCAATAAGCCGCGGGGAGATTTCATCGAGCGGCGTCCATGCCAGCCGCCGCCCGTGTACATCCACACGCAACGTCTGGATGATTTCACCATGCCGGTCCCTCAGCACCGCCTCGCTTGAGATGTACTTCGCCCTCACATCGAAAAAATCCGGCATATCGCGGCCGGAGCCGAAAGCAACGATTGCCAGAGCCGCGATGGCCGCGACGATTGATATTTTCACGGGCCGGCCGGACCTCATGGCCGCACCTCGACGGGCGTATTGGGGATCGCTCCGAACATCTCCGGCGAGTACATCGCCTCCACGCGCGTGGCCGGCATGGTGAAATGACCGGGATTGTTCAGACGCAGCGTGTACTCCACCACCCAGTTGCCCTTCGGCACGAACTGGTAGTAGGCGTGGAAGGCATCGAAAGCGCGCTCTTCGAAGGCCGGCCACACGAACCCCTGGCGCTGTTCGCCTTGCGTCAGGATTTGTGAATCTTTCCCCAAACCGGTGCCGAGGATCGAGGCGCCCGCCGGGATCGGATCGTTGACCACCACCCAGGTCATGTCGGTCTGGCTTGTCAGTTCCAGGCGCACGCGAAGCACGTCGCCGCGGCTGTAGACGCCGGGCTGTTTTTGCTCGATCGGCGTCACGGTGCGCTTGATATGGTAGCCGCTGGAGAGTGGCGCCTTCAAGGGAATGGCGGCGAGGCTTTGCACCGTCGCCCACGGTGCGCCGGTGCCGTCATGCGCCAAATCAAGCGTCGCCACCACCACCGGCGCCGGCGGCCACGGATGCGTGAGATCGCCCTGCATGCGCCCGCTTTCGTCGGAACTCAGCGTGCCCCAATCCAGTTCCTGCACACCGCCGGAAAGCACGCTGTGCGTGACGCCGGTGACCGGTGCCTGTTCGAACTGATGCGCAAACTTCTCCGCGGCGAGCACACCCCAGGCGTTGGCCACCGTGGTGTTCCAGTGGCCGTGCACTTGCCGGCCCAGCGTGCCGCGCAGCATGCGCGGCAAATCCTCGTGCCAATCCGCGTCGCCCAGCAGGCTCAGCAGCGCCCGATTGGCGTTCACGTCGGCGGAAATCATCAGCCACCAGAGATAATCCGAGCGTTCCGTGGAGAAGCCCATCGTGGTGCCCTGGTAATTCAGCCGCGAACGGATGATCTGCTTGGCCTCCTCCAGCCGCGACTTGCGGTTCGGCAGCGCCTCGTCACGGCGCAGCAGATCCAGCCAGTCGATCACCGCGGAGGTCGGCCAGAGGTTGGGCATGATATCGATGGAATCCAGCCAGCTTGGGTCGATGGTCTCATAGCGCGCTACCGCCGAGATCGCGGCCAGCTTGCGGATGGAGAGATCCGCGGTCGGCAGCGCCGAATCACGCATTACCCTGCCTTGGACGAAATTCACCAGACCCTTCTGCATGCGCAGGCGCAGGTCATCAGGTATTTCCCAGCCGGCTTCGTTGGCTATCGCCAGAAGATAAGCGGTCAACGCATCCTCGCCGTGGTAGAGGAACGGGAAATATTTCGCCAGACCATCGCTGTCGAGATAGGATGGCAGCGCGGCCATCACACCCCGCCACAACGCCTGATCGCGCAACGCCACGGCCTGCGACACGCGTTGCTCCAGGCAGGTGTAAGGATAGAAGCTCATATACTCGCGCACGCCGCTCAAACTTCCCGCCAGCATATTCTGCAGATGCACATGGATGCCGCCGCGCCCTGGCAGTGCATCGGCGGGGATGCGGATGGGCACGGACTGCAGTTTGTCGAGTTGCAACAGCGTGGCCTGGAAGGTGCGCACCGGCACCGTCTGGATGACCTTTTGCGAGGTCTTGATGTGATCGCCGCTGCCGGTGTCTGTCTGCGCCGACAGCTCCCATTGCAAGCGCTGCGCATCGAGTGGTGCGGTGACCTCCCAGCCGATGTCCCGCGCCTCCCCGGCCTGCAATGTCAGCGTGATCGGCGGCAGCGGCGGGTCCAATGCTTGCGGCCGCTCCGCGCCGCTTTGCTGATCGACCGCGGCGTTCAAGGTGAGGGAAAACGCGTTGCCGGAGGCGTTGCGCACCGTAAACCCGGCGTGAAATTGATCCTGCTCGCGCACCAGCGGCGGCAGGCCGGAAAAAAGCATCACGTCCTGCGTGCTGCGGAAACTGGTCGTTCCGGTGCCGAACAACCCGCTGCCCGCGTCCGCCACCGCCACCACCTTGAACGCGGTCAGCGAATCGTTGACGGGGAAATCCGCCTCTGCCGCGCCGCTGGCATCCAACTTTACGCGCGCCTGCCAGTACAGCAGCGGGTCAAAGAGTTCGCGCGCCTGGCGGCTGATGCCGCCGCCGCCGCCGTGCGGCACCGCCTTCTTGCCATAGTGCCGCTTGCCGATGACCTGCATTTGCGCGGTCGCAGTGGCAACCTCGATGCCGCGCCGCCCCATCATGGCGTCGAGCAGATCCCACGAGGTGTTCGGCATCAGTTCCAGCAATCCTTCGTCCACCACCGCCAGCGCCACTTCGGCCCCTTCCGGCAGCGGTTGTCCATCGGCGCGCCGCACCTTGATGCTGGCATGGACCTGTTCGCGCACCTTGTACGCGTCGCGATCGGTCTTGACATCGACTTTCAATTCGTGCGCGCGCCAGCCAACCTTGATTTCCGCCAGGCCCAGCTTGTAGGCGGGACGTCCGAGATCGACCAGCGCCGTGGGTTGCGCGTCGTTCACGCGCCCGCGCACCGCCAGCACTGACACATATACGTTGGGCGCATAGCTGCCCTTGAGCGGCACCTTCACCACCGGCGATTTGCCGGACAGGGGTTGCACGAAACTTTCCATGACGCCTTCACGTTCGACGGTCACAAGCGCGGTCGCTTCGCGAAACGGCATGCGCACCTGGAACACCGCCGTGTCGCCCGGCTCGTAACGCTTCTGCTCCGGGATGAGGTCCATGCGATCCTCGTTGCCAACTTCGTACCACCAGTCGTCCCTGCCGGCCACCCAGATGTCTCGATGCGCGTAACTCTGATTCCCCGCAGCATCGGTCGTTCTCGCGCGCAGAATGAGATTGCCGTCGGCCGGCGCCTTGACCTCGCAGTACAGGCGACCGTGCACATCGGTCTCGCCCCGGCACAGATCGCCGATGCGCTTGATCTCCTCGCGATTTTCGTAGGCGTAAAATCCGCCGATCAGCCGCTTGCGGTGCGAAGTGGTGATCCGCTGCAGGAGATCGATCTCTATTTTCCGGCCGGCGATCGGCTTGCCTTGCAGGTCCACGGCAATGGCCTGGAATTTGAGATGGTCCTTGCTCAAGGCCCAGGAATCGGGCTTCAAGCCAACCAGCACGCCCGCCGGCCACAGGTTCATGCGCCGGGAACCGGTCAGCAATTCGCCGTTGGGATCGGCGTATTCCACCTCCGCCAGCACCGACTGCGGTGTATCGGCCTTGGGCAGATCGGCCATCGTGGCGCGCACGGCGCCGGCGGCATCGAGCGTCAGCGACTGCGTTGCCAGCGGCTTGTTGCGAGCGGCGCCATCGGCATCCTCTCCCGGTTCTTCCATGTCGTAGCCGCTGAAGCGCCAGGCATAGGGGTCGGCCTCCTGCGGTCCTTCACGCACATTGCCGTTGGCGAAGGCGAAGTCCTCATAATCCGGGAAGCTGACCGTCTTGGGTTCGACCAGGCCGCGCAATTTCACCGGCAGGCCACCGGCGCCTCCGCCGGCGAGATAATTCACCTGAATGTCGAGCTGCGTTTCCGTGGCGTTGACGAGATCGGGCTTTACCGGCTGCAACAGCGCGCGCATCAAGGGGATGCGGTAGCTCTCGACGCGAAAACTGCCGGCCTCGATCCGCCGTTCGCTTCCCGAACCGGCGTCGACATCGAAGGAAAGAACGTACGTGCCCTGTTTGGCGTCCTTGGGAATTTCCCAAACGCTGTCGGCGGTGGCGTCGGCATTCCATGCCAGATCCACCGAGTACTGCTGATCGCTGCCCTGGTGCCTGATCGTGAGCTTGCCGCCCAGTGATTTGGGATCGATATCGGCGAAACCGGTGCGGGTGTGGTGGCGGGCAAAATGCTTCATGTGCACGGTCTCGCCGGCGCGAAAGAGCGTGCGATCGAACACCGTGGCGGCGATATCCGCGGAAGTGCGGTTGCCGACCGGCAGATTGAAGCGCCAAGGCGATATCCCCCCGCCCCAGTTGGACAGGGCAAAGCTCATGTCATCGTCATGCCCCGCCGTCACGACGTAACCTTCGCAGCCTGTCGGTAGATCGGGTAGAGTCTCCTCGATGCGCGCGATGCCGTCCGCATCGGCGGTGCCCCGCCAGTAAATTTTTCCATCGCAATCGCCCACGCTGATCGCCGCGGCCCCGACCGCCTTGGCGTTGTCCAGCGTGGTCACCCAGACCAGCGATGACTCGCGGCCGTGTTCGAAATGCACGGCGAGATTCGTGACCAATATGGCGGTCTGCACGTAATACGGCTCCGGCTTGCCGTGCAGGACCTGCCCCAGCCTGGGGCTCGCAATCTCGACGATGTAAAAACCCGGCTTGTGGAAGGGAATGCCGACGACCTCAAAGTCACGCGCGCCGGTGGATCGCGGCACGGTGAATTTATTCACCGGATCACCGGCATTGAAAATCGAGCGGTCGCCCGGGCGCTTGCTGTAGATAAAACGGTTCTTTTCCTCGTCGTACTGGCCTTCGCTCTCCTGCGATTCGCGCACGCGCTTCATCCAGCTCACAAACCGGCCGGGGTCCTCGATGCGCAACGACACACCATTGACCCTGGCGGATTCGGGCCAGTACTGCTCGCGCAACTGACGGTATCGTTCCTTCAGCATGGCCAGCCAGCCGGTTGTTTCCAGCGGCGTCGCCGTATTCGCAGCCGGCCCGCCACCGGGCCGCGGATAAGGCAGTTCCGGTTCGAGATTCCGCAGCGTCACCGGCAGAGTGGCATCGGCGTTCAGTTCGATGATGCCAAAGGCGGCGGAGAACTTGGCCAGCGGCGGCGATTCGTCGGTTTTGACCAGAAGCGGAAAACTGTTCTCATTGGCCAGCCGACGACCGGCGTCATCCACCAAACCCTCCGGCAGGGCAAGCGTGAACACCGACTTCTCAGGCAGGGCGTCCATGAAGTGCACGCCGGTCACGAATTCGTCCTTGGCATCGCCGTCCAGCGTCGGCGCATAGACCTTGCCGTCCCTGCCATTGAGCACTATTTTTTGCGCCTGCGCGCGGGCGATGGGCGCGGTGAAATCCAGATACAGCGGCAATGCCGGAATGCAGTCCGCATCCTTGTTGACGCGGTCGCAGGTGAAGCGCGCCTTGAACGCCTCGCGTGATTTGAAGACGAGCTTCTGCGCCTCGGTGGTGGCCACGCCGCCGGGTGACGCCACGCCTTCGCCCCAGATCAGGCGCACCTCGGCGTCATTGGGAAACCGCCGCCGGCATTGCAACACCACCAGCGGAGAAACGTCGGCGTCCTTGAGCTTTAGGAACCGATCCCAATCCGAGCCCGGCTCCCGTGTGCCAATCGCCGCCATACCGGCACCGCCACGCGAAGTTTTGAACAACACGCGGTAATAACGTTCCAGGAAGTCCTGGCGCTGTTCCAGGATCGTCCGCCGGGTTTCGCCCGTGAGCAGCTTTACGCCCACTTTCTCGGCGACGCCGTCGATGTCGCAAAAGACATGTCGCTCGATGGATTCAGGTTTTGCCGGGGCATCCAGGCCGAGCAGGAAAATTTGCTCTTCATCGATCAGGTCACCCTCGTACGGCAGGGATTGTTTGACGGCCGGGCCGCCGGTGGAAAAGCTGAAGCGGGTGGTGCCGGTCAGCGCCCTGCCCTTCAGCGTGTGCGCCGCCGGCCTTAGTGTAAAGGTGCATTGAATGCCGGCGGGGAGATCGCGGGCGAAGTCGTACACCCAGTTGCGGCTGTCGGCCCAGCGCGCCGTGCCCTGTTCCGGGCAGTCGATGTCGAAAGGTTCGACCAGACGCGGATCGCCGAACGGCACCATTGCCTCGCTGAAACGCACCGCCACCTGGCGCACCCCCTTGACGATGCCCTGCGGCGAGAAGGTTTCTATTTGCGGCGCGGCGCTGACGCCAGCCGAGTACAGCGCCAACAGGAATAACAGGCTTGCTTTGAAGGCGCGGCCCGCCATGGTGGATTCCCCAGTTATATCCGCAGATGCTTGAAGAACAAGCGGTCATGGTACCGCTTGCGCGCAGTATGTCGAAGGGGATCGCGTAGATTGCGCCCACTTCATGAAGGCTTTACCATGCACCCCCTTTGTTGTTGCGTTGCGGAAATCGTATCGTTGTCGTATGAACAGAACCCCCAAAAATTCATCACTCAATCCGCCCTCACCGGCGTTAAAGCTTGGCATGCCCGGTTACATCTACGCCGATCTGTATGAACCGGAGCGGCTGGCCGAATTGCTGACTACATTTGACACGGCTGTCAAAACCGGCGATGCCGATTTATTTGCGGAGTGGCAGGCATATCGCGTATGTCAGGGCGTTGGCATGACGCCGGAGGCAATCTCCGCGCTGCTGGTGCGCATGGCTCCGCACGTAGGCGGCTTTGTCGCGCGGCTGTTCAATGTCGGCGGTGATCGCGAGCGCCAGATGGCGGCCATCCAGGACGAAATGGACACCGTCTTCGTGTTCCGCGCCGAGGTGGTGATGAAGGTCGACACCGCATTGAAGGGAACGGATGCCGGAGGGCTGGATCTCGCCGCCATCGACCAGCAGATCGTCACGCTAAAGCGCGTGGCCTACCCGGCCACAACGCGGGATCCTGACGCAGAACGCGCACTTGCCCGCGTCGGCGCGGCACTCTGGAAACTTGTCAATCACTATCAGCTCATCGCCGGCAACAAACCGGGCGCGCATGCCGGCGCCGACGCTGAAATTTCCCGCCTGCGCAAAGTGCTGTCCGCGGATGCCGGGGCAAAATCGCTGTTTGCCACTGCGCTCGCAATGATTGAACCCGCCGCCTTTGTGGCGGCGTTGTTCGATCCGATCCAGCGCTGGTGTTATGCCGCGCTCCATCTCGACGCGCGCAAAAAGATCGTCAGGCATTGGATGACCTTCAAATCGCCGGCGAAGACCGATTCCCGTAATCTGGTACCGGTGGAAGCGGAGCAGCGTGCGAATTATTCCGCACTCAAGGGGCCCCACGATCACCACCGCCGGCGCGATGGCTTTCATCTCACCGATACGCGCTGCAACGAACGCGAGGCGCTCTATGAGGTTGATCATTGCATCTACTGCCACGACCGCGACACCGACTCGTGTTCCAAGGGCATGCGCAACAGGAAGGACGGCAGCTACAAGGTCAATGCACTGGGTGTGAATATCACCGGTTGTCCGCTCGATGAGAAGATTTCCGAAATGCACGTGCTCAAGCGCCAGGGCGACAACATCGGCGCGCTGGCGCTGATCATCGTCGACAATCCACTGTGCCCCGGCACCGGCCACCGCATCTGCAACGACTGCATGAGGGGTTGCATCTACCAGAAGACCGAGCCCGTCAACATTCCCCAGATCGAGACCAATGTCCTGACCGATGTGCTGTTCATGCCATGGGGCTTCGAAATTTACAGTTTCCTGACACGCTGGAACCCGCTCAACGTGAAGCGCCCGCACGCGCTGCCCTACAACGGCAGGAATGTGCTGATCGCGGGCCTGGGCCCCGCCGGCTACACGCTGGCGCAGTATCTGTTGAATGAGGGTTTCGCCGTTGTCGGCATCGACGGCCTCAAGATCGAACCGCTGCCGGTGGAGCTGACCGGTGATGACACCACGCCGCCGCGGCCGATTCACGATTTCCACGACCTGTATGAAGACCTGGACCGGCGCATCATGCTCGGCTTCGGCGGCGTGGCCGAATACGGCATCACCGTGCGCTGGGACAAAAATTTCCTCAAGGTGATTTATCTCACACTCGCCCGCCGCAACACCTTCCGTTGCTACGGTGGTGTGCGTTTCGGCGGCACGCTGACCATCAACGAGGCTTGGGACCTGGGCTTCCACCACATCGCCATTGCCAGCGGCGCCGGCAAACCGACCATCATCGGGATCAGGAACAACCTCATCCGCGGCATACGCAAGGCCTCGGATTTCCTGATGGCGCTGCAATTGACCGGCGCGGCGAAGGAATCTTCGCTGGCCAACTTGCAGGTGCGTTTGCCGGCCGGCGTCATCGGCGGGGGACTCACCGCCATCGATACCGCCACCGAATTGATGGCCTATTACCCGGTGCAGGTGGAAAAGATCCTGCACCGTTACGAGACACTGAGTGCACAGCTGGGCGAGGACATGATCCGCAGCCGGCTCGATAGTGAAGAGTCCGCCATCCTCGGTGAATTTCTTGCCCACGGCAGCGCCATTCGCGCCGAACGCGAGCGCGCCAAGACGGCCGGCGAGCCGCCGAATTTCCAGCCGCTGCTCGATCAGTGGGGCGGCGTGACGATCTTCTACCGCAAGGGGATGAAGGATTCACCCGCCTACCGCCAGAATCATGAAGAAGTGATCAAGGCGCTCGAGGAAGGCATCGCCTGGGCCGAGGGCATGGATCCGCGCGAGGCGCTCGAAGATGAGCATGGTCATCTGCGGGCCGTGCGCTTCGAAAAATACACGCCCGCCGACGGCAAATGGGCGGATTCCGGCGAACAGCCGGAGGTGGCGCTGAAAAGCCTGTTCATCGCCGCCGGCACCTCGCCCAACACCATCTATCAAACGGAGTATCCCGACACCTTTGAGATGGACGGCAAGTTCTATCAGCGCTATGAGCCCATTGCCGGGAACGGCGTGACCACGCTGGCGCCCGTGCATGACATGACCTGGCCCAAGATCGGCAAGCCGGCGCCGCTCACCTCGTATCATCGCGATGGGCGCTTCATCAGTTTCTACGGCGACAACCACCCCGTATACGCCGGCAATGTGGTCAAGGCAATGGCCAGCGCCAAGGACGGGTATCCCTACGTCGTCAAGTTGTTTGATTCCGAATTGAAGTCGCTGGATCCATCGCGGCAAACCGAACGCGACGCCGCGCTCAAGGTGCTCAAGACCAGGCTGGATGATGAGCTGCTTGCCACCGTGGTTGAAGTAAACCGGCTGACGCCGACGATCATCGAGGTGGTGGTGCGCGCCCGACGAGCCGCGCGAAAATTTTCACCGGGACAGTTCTACCGCGTGCAAAACTTCGAGAGCCACGCCGAGAAGGCCGAGGGCACCGTGCTCGCCTCCGAAGGATTGGCGTTGACCGGCGCCTGGGTGGACAAGGACAAGGGCCTCATTTCGCTCATCGCCCTCGAGATGGGCGCTTCCAGCCGCATCTGCGCCACGCTCAAACCCGGCGAGCCCATCGTCGTCATGGGGGTGACAGGCACGCCCACGGACATTCCCAGCGGCCGGAATGTGCTCCTCGCCGGCGGCGGGCTGGGCAATGCGGTGTTGTTCTCGATCGGACGGGCGCTGCGCGCCGCAGGCAACAACGTCATATACTTCGCCGGTTATCGCAACGGCCAGGACCTGTTCAAACGCGAGGACATTGAGGCGGCCTCCGACATCGTGGTCTGGGCCGTGGATCGCCAGGCGAATGCCGCCGTCATCCCGCCGCGGCGTCCGCAGGATAAAACCTTCATCGGCAACATCGTCGAGGCCATGCTGGCCTACGCCAGGGGCGAGCTCGGCGAAACCCCCATCCATCTTGATGATGTCGATCACATGATCGTCATCGGTTCCGACCGCATGATGGCGGCGGTCAAGGAAGCGCGTCATGGTGCGCTCAAGCCGTACCTCAAACCCAGCCACCACGCCATCGGTTCCATCAACTCACCGATGCAGTGCATGATGAAGGGGGTATGCGCACAGTGCTTGTGCAAGCACGTCGACCCCAAAACCGGCGAAGAGTATTTCGTTTATTCATGTAACAATCAGGATCAGGATCTGGACCATGTGGATTTTCCGAACCTGAACGCCCGCCTGCGCCAGAATACTGTGCAGGAGAAAATCGCCAGTTTATGGCTGGATTATCTGCTGGACAAACGGCCCTCCCGGGAGACGGCTGCCTGAACGATGCAATTGTACAAGGCGTACTTGCGAGGTTGTGAAACAGTTAACACATCAATATGTTGCTGTTTCATCTAAAAATTGGCATTATGTTCATATATGGCCTTTGTAAAATTATGGCCCGTCAAAATAACAAGCTGGTTCCTAACGAGAATGGTCGTTACACGGCAGCCGCATCGGCCGTGAGTGCAAGGGGATAGGCAACCACTGGTTTTTGTACGGGAGATTAAAGAATGGCTGATATAGGCTTTGCCGCGTTTTACCTCGTGGCCATCATCGTTTTGGTGCTTCATTTCAACGGTTGGCTCGAGGATCACAACATGGAGTGGCTGCTTTACGTGTTGGCGCTGGCCTCGTTTGTCTATCCCGTTATGAGTTTCATCAAGCATTGACGTAGCTTGAAGTGGGGTGGCGGGAATGCTCCCGACCACCCATCAGTTTTCTATTCCTTCTGCAGATCTTTCAACCAGCGCGGCCGCATGTGCGCGATCACGGTGCCGCTGCCTCGTTTCAGCTTGGACCATGAATCGGGCAACTCCAATATCACCACCGCCGACGTCGGCATGCCGTCGTCTTCCTCCGAGAGACCGGCGCCCGCGCTGAGATAAAAGGCCAGCCCTTCCATTCCCGGATTGTGGCCCACCAGCATGACCGGCATCTCGCCGGGTGCGCATTTGGCCAGCGCGGCAAGCAACGCGCGTTGACTCGCGTTGTAAATACCCGCCTCCCACTCAATATCGGCCTCCGGATAGCGCAATTCACGGGCTGCCAGCAGCGCGGTTTGTTTGGCGCGCGCTGCCGGCGAACTGACGATGAATTGAGGCAGATAATCGTTGGCGGCGAGCCAGCGCGCCATCGCCGGAACATCACGCTCCCCGCGCGACGTCAACGGCCGATCAAAGTCCTTTCCGGAGGTCGCTTCCTTCTCCGCCTTGCCGTGACGCATGAGAATGAGTCGCCGCGTCATTGCTATTTCACCCGCATGCCCGGTTCGGCGCCATTGTCGGGACTGAGTATGAAAATTCCCGGCCCGTCACCCGAGGCGGCGAGCACCATACCCTCGGACATGCCGAATTTCATTTTGCGCGGTGCCAGATTGGCGGCGACGACCGTCAAACGGCCCACCAACGTCGCTGGATCATAAGCAGACTTGATGCCGGCAAAGATCGTCCGCGTGTGGCCTTCATTGAGATCGACCGTCAACTTGAGCAGTTTATCGGCGCCCTCGACATGTTCGGCATTCACAATCTTCGCGATACGCAGGTCCACCTTGCTGAATTCGTCGATGCTGATGTGATTGGCTTCATTCATGGCCTTTTCGTCCGTATGTTGCTGATGTTGTGCATGCCGCTGCTGCGAATGGCTGTCCCTGGCCGGCGCCAGTGTTTCCTTGCTCGCCTCCACCATCGTATCTATTGCTTTTAGGTCAATTCGCGCCATCAAATGCGTGTATTCGTTGATTCTATGACCTGCTGGAAGAGGTTCAAGAACGTCAGACCAAATGAAGGATTTAACGTTTAAGAATTTCTCAATTTCGCTAACAAGCCGTGGTAAAATCGGCTTCAGCAGGATCGATACGGATCGAAACAGTGCGATAGCCATAGTGCATACCTCATGAAGTCTTGATTCTTTCCCAACTTGTTTTGCTAAGTCCCAAGGCTTCTTCTCGTTTACATATTCATTCGCTAGGTCTGCAATCTTCATTAACTTCCGAAGTGCGAAACTGTATTCTCTCGTTTCATAGCATTCTGCAATAAGCTTTAACTGTAGCTCCTTGATATCTCCATAAGCATCTTTCTCTTGAGCAAGTTCTTTAGCAAGTACACTTGCACCTGCTTGAATGAAGCTACGATGTTCTTCCTCACTATGTTGACTTACTGGTGGATTATCACCATCAATAATTATCTTCCTATATAGTTCTTTAGATTCTTTCGACAATTCTGCAAGTTCACCATTGAAGTGCTTGCTGATAAAACCCGCGCAGCGGGAGGCGATATTGATGTACTTGCCGATGAGATCGGAGTTGACGCGGGCAACGAAGTCATCGAGGTTGAGATCGACATCCTCCATCGTGCCGTTGAGCTTGGCGGCGTAGTAGTAGCGCAGGTATTCGGGGTTCTTGATGTGCTCCAGATAACTACGTGCGGTGATAAAAGTACCGCGCGACTTCGACATCTTCTCGCCATTCACGGTGAGAAAGCCGTGCGAGTAAATCTTCGTCGGCGTACGGTAGCCGGAGTTTTCCAGCATTGCCGGCCAGAACAAGGCATGGAAATAGAGGATGTCCTTGCCGATGAAGTGAATCATCTCCGCGCCTGACTTCGCCGCCGCCTTCTCGTCGATGAAGTCCTTTACCTCTGCGCCGCGGCCGTTGCGGTCGAAATAATTCTTGAAGCTGCCGAAATAGCCGATGGGCGCGTCCAGCCAGACGTAGAAATATTTCTTGCCGTTGGTGCCGGGAATCTCAAAGCCGAAGTACGGTGCATCGCGGGAGATGTCCCAGTCGTTCAGGCCCGCGGCAAACCATTCCTGCATTTTATTTGCGGCCTCTGCCTGCAGGGTGCCGGAACGGGTCCACTCTTTGAGAAATTTCTCGCAGTCGCCGAGTTTGAAAAAATAATGCTCGGATTCCTTGCGCACCGGCGTGGCGCCGGAGATGGCCGAGTACGGATTCTTCAGATCAGTCGGTGCATAGGTGGCGCCGCAGTTTTCGCAGGAGTCACCGTACTGATCCTTGGTACCGCACTTCGGGCACTCGCCCTTGATGTAGCGATCCGGCAGGAACATGTTCTTGACCGGGTCGAAAAATTGCTCGACGGTGCGGCGCGCGATCAAGCCTGCCTTGTCGAGCTTTTTGTAGATGTCCTCGGCGTACTGGCGCGTTTCGTCCGAATGGGTCTGGTGGTAATTGTCGAATTCCACCAGAAAATCCTTGAAATCCCGCTTGTGCTCTTCATAGACACGTGCGATCAATTGCTCCGGCGTAATGCCGTCCTTGTCGGCGCGCAGCATGATCGGCGTGCCGTGGGTATCGTCGGCGCAAACGTAATGCACCTCATGGCCGCGCATCTTCTGGAAGCGCACCCAGATGTCGGTCTGGATGTACTCGACCAGATGGCCGAGATGGATCGGCCCGTTGGCATAGGGCAATGCGCTGGTTGCGAGGATGCGGCGTTTGGGTTCGGACATGGTTTTTATTGGGCTTCAGAAAGCGGGCGTAAAGTAACATTCCCACCGTACCCTGTCACGGTAGCTGCCGCCCGGAAGCCGGCGCTTTTGGTGTAAGATTACCGCCTTGCGCAAATTCATGCAGCCGACCGTGGCGGAAATCAGCAAAGAAGCAGTCGAACGGGCGCTCGCGTCCTTCATTGAGCCGTATACCGGCAAGGATATCGTCAGCACCAAGGTGCTCAAGGACGTGCGCATTGATGGTGGCCAAGTTCAAATCGATGTCGAACTCGGTTTTCCCAGCAAGCGTTATGCGCCGCAACTGTCAACAGCGTTGAAAGAGGCCCTGCGCACCCTGGCCGGTGTGAGCGATGTCCAGGTCATTATAAAATCCCACATCATTTCCCATGCGGTGCAGAAGGGTGTCACCCCCCTGCCGAACGTCAAAAACATCATCGCCGTCGCCTCCGGCAAGGGCGGCGTGGGCAAGTCCACGGTCGCGGTGAATCTCGCACTGGCGTTGCAGGCGGAAGGCGCCACGGCGGCCGTCCTCGACGCCGATATCTATGGCCCCAGCCAGCCGCGCATGCTGGGCGCGCACGGCAGGCCGGAATCGAAGGACGGCAAGAGCATGGAACCCAAGGTCAGTTACGGCGTGCAATCGATTTCCATCGGTCACTTGATCGATGAGGAAACGCCGATGATCTGGCGCGGCCCAATGGTGACCGGCGCGCTGGAGCAGCTGCTGCGCGACACCAACTGGCGCGACGTCGATTATCTCGTGGTCGATCTGCCGCCGGGCACGGGCGACATTCAACTAACGCTATGCCAGAAGATCCCAGTCAGCGGCGCCATCATCGTCACCACACCTCAGGACATCGCCCTAATCGATGCGCGCAAGGCGCTCAAGATGTTCGAAAAAGTGCAGGTGCCCGTCCTCGGAATTGTCGAGAATATGAGCACGCATATCTGCTCGAAGTGCGGCCATGAAGAGCACATCTTCGGTGAAGGCGGTGGCGGCCAGATGGCGAAACAGTACCATGTGGATCTATTGGGCAGCCTGCCGCTCGACATCCGCATCCGCGAAGGCGTGGATAATGGCCGCCCCACGGTGGCGATGGCGCCGGATTCGCCGGTGGCGCAACAGTTCTTTGAAATTGCGCGCAAGGTCGCGGCCAGGATCGCCATGCGCGCCAAGGATTTTTCCGCCCGCTTCCCCAAAATCGTCATTCAAAACACTTAAACACCATGTCCATAAAATCCGATAAATGGATCCGCCGCATGGCGGAAAGTCACAAGATGATCGAGCCGTTCGAGCCCAACCAGGTGCGGGAGGTAAAGGGCGCGCGCATTGTGTCTTACGGCACCTCCAGCTACGGCTACGATCTGCGCTGCGCGAATGAATTCAAGATCTTCACCAATATCAACAGTACAATCGTTGACCCCAAGGCTTTCGACTCCAACAGCTTCGTCGACATGAAGTCCGATGTGTGCATCATCCCGCCGAACTCCTTCGCGCTGGCACGCACGGTGGAATATTTCCGCATCCCGCGCAACGTGCTGACGATCTGCCTGGGCAAATCCACCTACGCGCGCTGCGGCATCATCGTCAACGTCACACCGCTCGAACCCGAATGGGAAGGCCATGTCACGCTGGAGTTTTCCAACACCACGCCACTGCCCGCAAAAATTTACGCCAACGAAGGCGTGGCGCAGGTCATTTTCATTGAATCCGACGAGCCCTGTGAAACTTCATACAAGGATCGGGGCGGTAAATATCAAGGACAGCGTGGAGTTACATTGCCCAAAACCTGAGGCGCGCTATTTTTTGCGGATGGTGAAGTAAAACTTGTCGTTCTCCTTGCGCTCTTCCACCAGCACGTTGCCGGACTGCGCGCAAAATCCGCCGAAATCAAGACTCGACGCCGGATCAGTCGAAATGACGTGCAGCAACTGGCCGCTGCTCATCGTGCTCAGCGCCTTCTTGGTCTTGAGAACCGGCAAAGGGCAGTTCAAACCCGAAGCGTCCAGTTCCACGTCGTAATGCGTCATGCGCCTTAAACTCCGGACATTCCCGAATCCGCCGCACGGCGGGGGATGAATGGTACACTAAAATCATCATTTGCCGTGCCTGCTTATGAAGCACCTGCCAATTTCTTTTTATGTCGCGCGACGCCGCTGCCTCGTGGTCGGCGGCGGTGAGGTTGCTGCGCGCAAAATCGACCTGCTGCTCAAGCGCGCTGCACAGGTCATCGTGGTGGCGCCGGATATCTGCCCCGCAATCACCGTCCTGCGTGATTCCGGAAAACTGCGGCATGAGACACGAACGTTCAAGGACGAGGATTTATCCGGCGTCGATTTGATTTTTGCCGCAACCGATGACCGCACTCTCAACAAGCGCATAGCGGAATTGGCGCAGGCCCGGCGGCTGCCGGTCAACGTCATCGATGACCCTGAGTTGTGCACGTTTATCATGCCGTCGATCATCGAACGCGACCCGGTGCAGGTGGCGGTTTCCTCCGGCGGCGCCTCCCCGGTGCTGGCGCGGCTGCTCCGCGCGCGGCTGGAGAGCTTCATCCCCGCCACTTACGGCCGGCTGGCGGCATTGATGGGGGCCTCTCGCAAACGTGTGCGCAAGCGCCTGCCCGACATGACGCAACGCCGCCGGTTCTGGGAAGACATACTGCATGGCCCCATCGCCGAGATGCTGTTCGCCGGCCGGGAGCAGGCGGCACTGCAGGCGCTGGAGCAAACCATCGCTGATCCCATGCTGCATCCACCCGCGCATGGCGAGGTGTATCTGGTCGGCGGTGGCCCGGGCGATCCGGACTTGTTGACATTTCGCGCATTGCGGCTGATGCAGCAGGCTGACGTGGTGATCTATGACCGTTTGGTGGCGCCGGAAATCGTGGCGCTGGCACGCAAGGACGCCGAACGGATTTACGTTGGCAAGGAGCGGGATCAGCACACCGTGCCACAGCCTGAAATTAATGCGCTTTTAGTGCAACTTGCCAAAGCGGGCAAGCGTGTACTGCGATTAAAAGGTGGCGATCCCTTCATTTTTGGCCGGGGCGGCGAAGAGATTGAAACTCTTTCCGGTGAAGGGATCCCGTTTCAGGTCGTGCCCGGCATCACGGCCGCTGCAGGGTGCGCCAGTTATGCCGGCATTCCACTGACCCACCGTGATTACGCGCAGTCCTGTGTCTTCGTCACCGGCCATCTTAAAAATGACAAAATGAACCTGAACTGGCCGGCCTTGGTGCAACCTCAACAAACGTTGGCAGTGTATATGAGCGTGCACGGCCTCGATGTGCTCTGCCGCGGACTGATCGGACACGGCATGTGTGCCGGTATGCCTGCCGCGCTGGTGGAGCGAGGCACACTGCCGCGGCAGCGCGTGCTGGTTGGCTCGCTTGAATCACTACCGGCGCTGGCAAAAGCCAGTGATGTACAGCCGCCGAGCATGGTCATCATCGGCGAAGTGGTGAAACTGCACGATAAACTGAAATGGTTCAGCGGGTGAATCGAGGTTGATCAGTTAAACAATGCATCGACCTTGGCGGCACAGATGAAATCGTTGTCGGACAGCCCCTTGATGGCGTGCGTGGAGTAGCGCACCAAGCAGCTGCCCCAATGCACTTCGAGATCAGGGTGATGATCCTCGTGATGGGCGATCCAGGCCACGGCGTTCACGAATTCCATCGTCTCATGAAAGTTGCGGAAGGTGAATTCACGACTCAATACAGTCGCCGTCTCATTCAACGTCCAATCCGGAATTTGTTTGTGCAACGACTGGCATTGATCGCGCGGCAACGGCTTGATGCCGCCTTCGCACGGCACGCATCGTTTCTGCGCCAGTGGTCCTTCCATTATTTCTGCGGCATGATTAACAACATAAACGCGGGTACTTTAAAACTTCGGGGGCTAGAAGAAAATCGGGGCCGCTCATCGATAGGGGGAGGAGAAGTTGAGCGGCCCCGGCACATAAAAACTAAAGTTAGGAGGAATGCATTTCTTAAAATTTAGTATAGTAAAGGCCGTCGTAAATTGCCGTGATGGCAATCACATAAAACAACATTGCCCGGTAAAATGATCGTGACCCGTTCCGCAAATTTACAAGACCCGATTTTGTACGCATCGCCTGCAGAAGCTAATGAACCGTCTCCGGCACTTGATGAAAAATCTGTTTTGCATCAATTTGCTATGATGCATACTTGACACAGATGCGGCGGTCATTAGACTGCCTGTTTGCAGCGCACAAATTTATCGCGAAGACTGGATGCAAGTTACGAAACTTATGCAGGAAAACAATCAGTTATCTCATCGCCGCCACAGCATAGGCGTCAAAATAGGCAAGGTGCTGGTCGGTGGAGGTGCCCCGGTGGTGGTGCAATCTATGACCAACACGGACACCGCCGATGTCGCGGCGACGGTAAAACAGGTGCAACAGCTGGCCCAGGCGGGCTCCGAACTCGTGCGCGTGACCGTCAATACGGAGGAAGCCGCCGCGCAGGTCGGGCGCATACGCGACATGCTGGACGCCGTCGGCTGCCAAGCGCCGCTCATCGGCGACTTTCATTACAACGGCCATTTGTTGCTGACCAAATATCCCGATTGCGCCCGCGCACTGGCGAAATACCGCATCAATCCCGGCAACGTCGGTTTCGGCAAGAAGAAAGACCGGCAATTCGCCACCATGATCGAGACCGCCATCAAATACGACAAGCCCATCCGCATCGGCGTGAACTGGGGCAGCCTCGATCAGGAACTGGTGGTCAAGATGATGGACGACAATGCCAGACTCGCTGAACCGCGTGACGCCTCCGAAGTCACGCGCGAAGCGCTGGTCGTCTCGGCGCTGCAAAGCGCCGCCAAGGCCGAGGAGATCGGGCTGACGCGCGACAAAATCATCCTGTCCTGCAAGGTCAGCGGCGTACAGGACTTGATCGCCGTGTATTCCGATCTGGCCGGGCGCTGCGACTACGCGCTGCACCTCGGCCTGACCGAGGCCGGCATGGGTTCCAAGGGCATCGTCGCCTCCACCGCCGCGCTCGCGGTGCTGCTCCAGCAGGGCATTGGCGACACGATCCGGATTTCGCTCACGCCCGAACCGGGCGGCGATCGCGCGCGCGAGGTCATCGTGGCGCAGGAAATTCTGCAGACCATGGGTTTGCGATCATTCACGCCGCTGGTCACCGCCTGCCCGGGCTGCGGGCGCACCACCAGCACCTTCTTCCAGGAACTGGCCGACAGCATCCAGACGTATGTCCGCGCGCAAATGCCGGTATGGCGCGGGCAATACGACGGCGTGGAAAACATGACACTGGCGGTGATGGGCTGCGTCGTCAACGGTCCGGGCGAGAGCAAGCATGCCAACATCGGCATTTCGCTGCCCGGCACGGGCGAGGCGCCGTCAGCGCCCGTATTCATCGATGGCCAGAAGACCGTGACGCTGCGCGGCGACAACATCGCCGCTGAATTCCGCCAATTGATCGACGATTACGTGGCGCGCAAGTACGTACGCAAGACACCGGCAGTGATCGACACGCGGCGCGCACAAGCCGTCGGTTGACGCGCACGCGGCCAGCAGCCGCCTGACGGCCGCCAAAACCAAGGAATGCGCGTTCATATCCTGGGAATCTGCGGCACCTTCATGGGCGGCATCGCCCTGCTGGCCCGCGAGTTGGGACATGCCGTCAGCGGCTCGGACGCCAACGTGTACCCCCCCATGAGCACGATGCTGGAACACAACGGCATTGCGCTATGTACCGGCTACGAGCCAGCGCACCTCAAGCCGCATCCAGATGTCGTCATCATCGGTAATGCCCTGTCGCGCGGCAATCCCGCCATCGAGTACACGCTTGATCACAATCTGCCCTACACCTCCGGCCCGCAGTGGCTGGCCGATTACCTGCTCCATGACAGGCATGTGCTGGCCGTGGCCGGCACGCACGGAAAGACCACCACCACCAGCATACTGGCATGGATACTGGAGCATGCGGATTTAAAACCGGGATTTATCATCGGCGGCGTGGCGGAGAATTTCGGCACTTCCGCCCGCCTGGGCCAGGCGCCGTTTTTCGTGGTCGAGGCTGATGAATACGACACGGCTTTCTTCGACAAGCGCTCAAAATTCATTCATTACCGGCCACGTACCGCGATCCTGAACAACCTGGAATACGATCACGCCGATATCTTTCCGGATCTGTCCGCCATCCAGACCCAGTTTCATCATCTGGTGCGCACGATACCTGGCGGAGGCCTCATCATCGCACCGGATGATGATGTGGCACTGGCGGCGGTTCTCAAGCGCGGTTGCTGGACACGGTGCGAAAGTTTTGGCGACAGCGAAACCGCGCAATGGCGCGTGCAATCCCATATTCCTGACTACACCGAGTTCAACGTGATTCATGAAGGTAAAAACATCGGCCGTGTGCGCTGGAATCTGCTCGGCCGGCACAACGCCCGCAATGCGCTGGCGGCGATCGCGGCAGCGTGCCATATCGGGGTGAAGCCCGATGTCACGATCGCGGCATTGACGCAATTCAAGAGCGTCAAGCGGCGGCTGGAAAAAATCGCCGAGATCGACGGTGTCTCCATCTACGATGACTTCGCTCACCACCCCACCGCCATCAAGCTCACATTGGAAGCACTGCGCGCGCGCGTGGGCCAGGCCCGCATTCTTGCTGTGCTGGAACCACGTTCCAACACCATGAAGATGGGGGTACATCGCTCCGATCTGGCGCCGGCGCTGGCCGTTGCCGATGAGGTGATTATCTTGCAGCCGCAAAATCTGGGATGGGATTTGCTCATCGCCACAGAGGCACTGAACGGTCGCCGCCGTATTCACGGTAACGTCGATCAAATCGTGAACGATCTCGCCGACCGTGCCCGATCCGGCGATCATGTGCTCATCATGAGCAACGGTGATTTCGGCGGCTTGTATAAGAAGTTACGGGACACTCTCTGTCGCCGAGGTGGCGTCTGACAAAACGTACTTATCTCCCGGCCGAAAGTCATATGCGGGAATAATCAGCGTCACGGATACGTACGGATACATTTTGATCACTCAGATGCATGTAGTATGGTCAGCCGGCTATTCGGACCAATTTTCAACTACGCGGACTAAGGCGTGTTAACACCATCCATCGCTTAATCATCGGTGACCCCATGAGCCGAAACAGCCTGATCCCCCGCGTCATCAAATTCACGGTGCGTCTGCTGGTGTTGCTTGCAGTGATTGCCGGGGCGGGCTATGGCTACATCAAGTATTACAAAAAACATGACGCCGACAAGGCTGCCCAGTACCAGTTCGTCATTGTCGAGACCGGCCGCATTGAGGAAAATGTCACCGCGCAAGGCAAACTTGAAACCGAGGAGTACGTCGATGTCGGCGCGCAGGTCTCCGGACAACTCAAGAAACTCCACGTACAAATCGGCGACACGGTAAAAAAAGGGGATTTGATCGCCGAGATCGATCCACGGGTGTATGAGTCCAAGGTTGAAGCAGACAAGGCGCAACTCAAAACCCTGCAAGCACAGATCGCCGAGCAACAGGCGCAGGTCGTTCTTGCCCGGCAGGTCTACGAGCGGAATAAGCGGCTGATCCAGTCCCATGCCGTCAGCCAGGAGACGCTGGAGGACAGCGATACCTCGCTCAAGGTTGCCCAGGCCCGCGTCGCCTCGCTCAAGGCCCAGCTTGAACAGGCGCAGTCCACGCTGGACGGCGACGAAACCAACCTGAGTTACACCAAGATCTACGCGCCCATGGACGGCACGGTCGTGTCGCAGACCGCGCGCGAAGGGCAGACGCTCAATGCCGTGCAGTCGGCGCCGGTCATCGTGCAAGTTGCCAATCTGGACACCCTGACCGTCCGCGCGCAGGTCGCGGAGGCGGACGTGATGCGGCTGAAGCCGGGCATACCGGTCTACTTCACGACGCTCGGCTCGACTGATCGCCGCTGGCATGCCACCGTGCGGCAGATCCAGCCCTCGCCGGAAGTCATCAATGAAGTGGTGCTCTACGACGCCCTCGTGGACGTGGACAACCGTGATCGGCAGTTGATGACCGGCATGAGCACGCAGATGTTTTTTGTCCTGGGAGAGGCGAAGGATGTTCCGCTCATACCTGTGGCCGCTCTCGGCAAACGCCTGGCGGATCAGGACAATGATCAGGGCCGTGCCTACCAGGTGCGCATCAGTGGCGGCGACGGGCGTCTGGCCAGCAAAATCATTCATGTCGGACTGATGAGCCGCACAGTGGCTGAAGTCCGCTCCGGTCTTACGACAGGAGATAAAGTGGCGTTGGCGGCGCGACAGGAAACCACCGGGACGGACAGCCAGAAGTCGGGCGCAGTCCATATGCCGGCGCACTTATGAACCTCGCCAAGGCCGAAAGTATCGCGGCCCCGGCGGCGGCGGCCACTGATCCCGCCGCCCCGCTCCTCAAGCTCTCCCATATCAGCAGGCATTATCAGAGCGGTGACACCGTGGTGCGTGCGCTCGATGATGCTTCCCTGACGATCTGGCCCGGAGAATTCCTCGCAATCATGGGTCAGTCCGGTTCCGGAAAATCCACCCTCATGAATATCATCGGCTGCCTCGACCAGCCGACCAGCGGCAGCTATCAGGTGCTCGGCCAAGAGACCTCGATACTTGATGCGGATGAACTGGCCGCCCTCCGCCGGCACACCTTCGGCTTCATCTTCCAGCGCTACAACCTGCTCGCCACCGCGACCGCCACGGAAAATGTGGAGATCCCCGCCGTCTATGCGGGCGTGTCGAAACGCGAGCGCATTGCGCGCGCGCGAAGATTGCTCACCCGGCTGGGCATGGGTGATCGCAGTGAGCACCGCCCCGCGCAGCTTTCCGGCGGCCAGCAGCAACGTGTCGCCGTTGCCCGGGCACTCATGAACGACCCGCCCGTGATCCTGGCCGACGAACCGACCGGCGCGCTTGACAGCAAGAGTGGCCAGGAAGTCCTGGGGTTACTGCGCCAGCTCCACGCCGAGGGGCGGACCATCATTCTGATCACCCATGATGAGAGCATCGCCGCCAACGCCGAACGGATCATCCGCATCCGCGACGGCCGCATCGCCGAGACGGCCGAGTCCGCGCCTAAAACCGCCTCCCACCATACCCTGCATCACCTGGACCGGGCGGACGGCGCCGGTTTGTTCACCGAGGTATTTGAATCGACGAAAACGGCGCTGCGCGCCCTGCGCGTGAACCTCTTCCGCACGGTCCTCACGCTGCTCGGCATCATCATCGGCGTGGCCTCGGTGGTCACCATGCTGGCGGTCGGCAGCGGCAGCAAGCAGAAGGTACTCGATCAGATCTCGGCCATGGGCACCAACATCCTTTCGGTGCGCCCCGGCGCGGCGGGCATGCGCGGCGGCGGCGACATCATCACCCTCACCCCCGACGATGGGGAGGCGATCAAGAGCGTGGCCAATGTCGCGCAGGTGACGCCGGAACGCGGCGGGCGCCAGACGTTGCGCCACGGCGATATCGACTATCAGACCACGGTGACGGGCACCTGGGCTGAAATGCCGTTGATCCGCGACTGGCCGATGGCCTCCGGCAGCTTCTTCTCGGCACGGGATTTGCGCAGTTACGCCCCGGTCATCGTGCTTGGCCAGACGGTGGTGAAAAACCTGTTTCCAGACGGTTCCGATCCCATCGGCCAGTATGTGCGGGTGAAGAACGTGCCCTTCGAGGTCATCGGGGTGCTCGCCGCCAAGGGCGCCACCATGTTCGGCAGCGATCAGGATGACGCCGCTTTCGTGCCGCTCACCACCGGCCTGATCCGCCTGTTCGGGCGCGCCTATGTCAACAGCATCACGGTCAACGTCCAGGACGTCAAAAAAATTGACGAGACGCAGCAGGCGATCACGACATTGCTGCTGGATCGCCACCGCACCGAGGATTTCAACATCCGCAACATGTCCTCGATCCTGGACATGGCCACGGAAACCCAGAACACGCTGACCATCCTGCTCGGGGCGGTGGCGGCGATTTCGCTCCTGGTCGGCGGCATCGGCGTGATGAACATCATGCTGGTCAGCGTCACCGAACGCACCCGTGAGATCGGCCTCCGCATGGCCACCGGCGCGCGGCGGCGCGACATCATGCTGCAATTCAGCACCGAGGCGTCGGTGGTCTGCACCGTCGGCGGAATTCTCGGGGTCGTAATCGGCGTGCTGGCCGGTCTGGTCTTGCGTTCCTTTGATATTGCGGTCATTTTTTCGGTGATGCCGGCGCTGCTCGCTTTCAGTTGCGCCTTCGCCACCGGCCTCCTGTTCGGCTGGTTGCCGGCGCGCAAGGCGGCGCACCTCGATCCCGTCGTCGCACTCGCCTCCGAGTAAAAACCGTGCGCCTCGCCCGATTACATGCCGCCATGGCAGTTCTACTTGCCGGACTCTCCGGGTGTTATTTGATCCCGCCGTACCAGCGACCATCGGCGCCTGCGCCAGAACACTGGCGCGGAGGAACCGCGGCGACACCTGGCAACGACGCCGGCGTCGCCACAGATTGGTGGCAGCATTATGGCAGCAATGAACTGAATCAGTCAGTTCAGGAGGCGCTGGCACAGAACAAGGACCTGCAAGCCGCCCTTCACCGCATTGAACAGGCGCGCGCCAGCGCGAAAATTGCGGGCGCCGGCCTGCTGCCGACCGTGGACGCGTCGGTCAACGCCAGCCGCACCTACAGCGACAGCGGCAATCACACACCGACCCAGAGCGACAGCTATCAGGGGCTCTTGAGTGTCGCCTATGAAGTGGATTTGTGGCGGCGAAATCGATCCGCGGTCGAGGCCGCCGAGGCCCGCACCACTTCCAGCACTTACGACCGCGATGCCCTGGCGCTGGTTGTGATGACGGACACCGCACAGGCCTACTTTCAGGTGTTGAATCTGCGCGAGCGGGGGAAGATTGCGCGCGACAATATCGCGACCGAGCGCGATGTGCTCAACATCGTCGAGACGCAGTACCGTGAAGGCCGGGCCTCGGCGCTGGAGGTGGCCCAGCAGAAGACTGCCGTGGCCAATGTCGAAGCCGCCTTGACCGCTCTCGAACGGCAGGAACAAGTCACCGAAGACGGTCTTGCGGTACTGCGCGGTCGCGCGCCCGCAGACCTTTCCGTCACCACCGACACTTTGCAAGACATCGCCCTCCCTGCGATTGCTGCCGGACAGCCTTCGACGTTGCTGGAGCGCCGCCCGGACATACGACGCGCCGAGCAGGATTTGATCGCCGCCCATGCCGATATCGCCGTGGCCCGCGCTGCTTTATTCCCCACTCTAAATTTAGGCTTGGATCCGACCCTCTTTGCCAGCCCCGGCACAGCCGCGGTAGCGCTTGCGTCCTCGCTCACCGCGCCGATCTTCGAGGGTGGCCGCCTGCGCGGCGAAGTCGAGCGCACGGAGGCGCGGGAGGCGGAACTGGTGGAGACTTACCGCCAGATTATCCTGACGTCGTTTCAGGAGGTGGAAGACGCACTCGCCGCCATCAAGAGCGCACAGCAGCGCGTACAATCACTGACTGTCGCCGCCGAGGCGGCGCGCGACGCTTATCAGATTTCCCGCGATCGCTATCTCGCCGGGGCGATCGATTTCCTGACCCTGCTCAATACACAGACCACTCAATTACAAGCGGAAGACGCGCTGGCTCAGGCCCGGCTCGATCAATTCGCCGCCTCGGTTGATTTATACAAAGCCCTCGGCGGTGGCTGGCAGGAACATTAATCGGTCGTTTCTATAACACCTGAGTATCTGGTTCGGGGATGACGCGGTTTTCGATGAAACCGATTTTCTCGATCTCCGCGCGCACGACATCGTCAACCTTCAAATAGCCGCGCGGGGTCATCTTGACGCCGACGCCGGCGCAGGTGCCGGTGGAGATGATGTCACCCGGTTCCAGAGTAAAGGCGGTGGACAACACTTCAATCTGCTCCCAGATGCTGAAGATCATGTGCCGCGTGTTGGAGTGTTGGCGTTCCTGACCGTTGACGGTGGTGCGGAAATCCAAGCTGTGCGGATCAGAGATTTCGTTCGGCGTGACGAGCCAGGGCCCGATGGGGCCGTGGGTGTCGAAGGATTTGCCGAGCGTGAAGGTCTCCGACTTCGCCTGCCAGTCGCGCACGGTGACGTCGTTCACGACCAGATAACCCGCCACCACTTCCTGTGCGCGGTCGCGCGGCACGTGGCGGCAGCGACGACCGATCACAACGCCCAATTCGCCTTCGTAATCGAGCTTGTTCGACACTCGCGGCATGTGTATGGGGTCGTAGGGTCCGTTGACGCAGGTGGACTGCTTGTTGAAGAACTTGGGGAACTCGGGTTTGGGCAGGGCGGTTTCGCTGATGTGCTCTGCATAGTTGAGCGCGATGGCGAGGAATTTGGGGGGCCGGCGGATGGGCGCCTCCAGATGCACATCCTTCAGAGCCAGTGTTGGCTGGGTCTCAGCGGCCAGCGCGCGCAGGCGATCCATGACCGGGACGCCTGCCTCCAGCGCCTCCCGCAGGTCGGTGGGGACGCCGGCCTGCCCAGCCGTGTCGATCAGCCCATCATTCACTACGATGCCGATACGGGTGCGCCCCTGATGCGTGAACATGGCCAGTTTCACGGAAAAGTCCTGTGTGATTTGTGGGTTGCGTCAGTAACATTACGCCAGAATGAGCTTGTGTCTGGCAAGTAAAGTTCGGTTTCTATGCCCTGATTCGACCCTTGACAAAACCCTCATCCCGATGTCCGTATTGAAATGTCACTGAATCGTGCTGAACTATTTGAAGCGCAAGCGATTCTGTGCGATTTTAGGCTTTCGGGGGATGTCCAAATATCAGGTTCCGGCCTTGTGAAACGGGTTTTGCTCGCTGCCGTCATCATCCTGCTGGCCATAGCGCCTGCAGTCAACGCTCGCGATAAACACAAACGCGTGGTGCCGCAATGGGATTTATGCCCATACGAGGCGGAGCCGGAGGGCCGTCCGGAGAATCCGGATCTTGAGTCCGGTTTCCTGTCGCTGGATGCGGACGAGGGTAAATTCATCAAGCACGGCACCTCCACACTGACCGGCGATGTGCAGATGATCCGCGACGATGGCGCAGCGCGCGCAGACCGCGCGATCTACAACGACGACAAGCAAACACTGGATCTCTACAACCATGTGCGGCTTTGGAAAGACAAGCTGTACTGGGAGGGCCAGCATGGATTCGTCGACTGGAGCAATCAGATCGGGATTCTGGACAGCGGCAATTACCGCCTGCTGGAATTGCAGGGACGCGGCGAAGCCAAGGTCATCGAGACCGACCTCGATAAGAAGCTCTCCAAGCTCAAGGAGGCGACCTACACCACCTGCCCCGGCGATATCCCCGACTGGAAGCTGTCGGCGAAAAAGATCACGCTCGACCACAATGAGGAATGGGGCAACGCCAATGATGTGGTGTTGCGCGTGCACGATATACCGGTGATGTACCTGCCCTATACCAGCTTCCCCTTGAGCAAAAAACGCAAATCCGGCTTTCTGACGCCCTCCATTGGCCAGAGCGGCGCCTCCGGCACCTCGGTGAAAATCCCCTATTACTGGAACATCGCACCGAACGCCGACGCCACATTCACTCCACAGATTCTGGCCAAACGCGGGGCCCTGCTGGGTGGCGAGGTGCGTTATCTCTCGCCGACCAGCATGAGCAGCGTCGATGGCGATTTTCTGCCGTACGACAATGAGCGAAACGGCGATGAACGTCATCTGATCCATGTGCTGCACACGCAAAGCCTGTTCAACAGCCGCGGCGCGCTATCCGTCGACTTCAGTGACGTTTCCGATTCCAAATACTTCGAGGATTTCGGCAACAGCCTGAGCGTGTCCAGCACCAGCTTCCTGGAGCGCCAGGCCTTGCTTTCCTACAGCGGGGGGTGGTGGAGCATGTCCGGCCTGTTGAATGGCTACCAGACCGTGGACCCCACCCTGCCGGCGAGCAGCCGCCCCTACAGCGAACTGCCGCAGATTACCCTCTCTGCCGGCCGCGGAGCCAACCGCAGCCTCACCTACGGCGTCACCACCCAAGCCACTTATTTCAATCGGGACAACAGCGTCAACGGCGGGCGTTTCAACTTCGAGCCTTACGTCAGTTATCCCATACGCAATGCCGGTAGTTTCTTCATTCCCCGGCTGGCGCTCGATCAAACCTACTACACGCTCAGCGGCAACACCGACAACCACATCAGCCGCACCGTGCCGGTATTCAGCCTGGACAATGGCCTGTATTTCGAGAGGGACGTGACACTGGGACCAAAGACCTTCACGCACACGCTTGAGCCACGTTTGTTTTACCTCTACCGGCCCAAGGTGGATCAGAACGACATCCCCGTCTTCGACAGCGGTCTGTTCGATGTTTCATTCGCCGAGCTGTTCTATACCAACCGCTTTAGCGGCTATGATCGGCTTGGCGATGAAAATTCAGTCACTGCAGCCATCACTTCACGACTGCTCGACAGCCAGGATGGCAGCGAATGGCTGCGTGGCAGTATCGGCCAGATCTATCATTTTACCGATCGAGTGGTGACTCTGCCGGGAGCTCCGAAACAAACCGACCCCGTCTCGGAGATTGTGGCCGAACTCTCGGCGCGCCTGTCCAGCCATTGGACGGCGGGGGGCACCCTGGGATGGGATCCCAATGACAATGTATTCGATAAAAGCGCCATCCGTCTGCGCTATCGCGGCGACTCCAATCAGATTCTGAATCTGGACTACCGCTTCGTCGACGCGACCAGAAACGCCCTGACGAGCGACATCAATCAAACCGACGTTTCGCTGCGCTGGCCTCTGGGCCGGCAGTGGAGCGTGCTCAGCCGCTGGAACTATTCGATTCCCGACAACAAAACACTGGAAATAGTCGGCGGCCTTGAATATGAAAGCTGCTGCTGGGGCATACGCACCGTCGCCCGCCACTTTCTGCGCACATCCACCGGCACCTATGATACCGGCGTGTTTGTCGAGCTTGAACTTAAAGGGCTGGCGGGCACCGGCGGCCAGGCCCTTTCACTGCTCCGCAAGGAGATTCCCGGCTACGTGAACACCTTCTAGTCCACATGGTCTATACGTTTTGACCATGATGTTTCAATCTCTTTTTCTCACACGGCGCTCATTGGCTCCGCGCCGCGCCAGCCGGCCCGGATTGCGGATAATCAGTGGGTACGCGCTGCTGTGGTGTGCTCTTGCGGTAATGATCCCCGTGACACGAGCTGCCGAGTTGCTTGATGAAATCGTCGCAGTGGTGGACGACGAGGCCGTCATGCGCAGCGAACTCGATCACTTTTCGGCCCGCATCATGCAGCAATTGCAGAGCAAGGGCGCCGAGCTGCCGCCGCCGGAAGTGATGCAAAAGCAGATCCTCGACCGGCTGATCGTCATGAAACTGCAATTGCAACTGGCCAAACGCAGCGGTGTCACGATCGATGATCAGTCGCTGAATCACGCGATCGAGAGCATCGCCAGCCAGAACAAGATGTCGCTGGCGGACTTCCGGCGGACGCTGGAAAAGGAAGGCTATGACTTCGGCCGTTTCCGCGAAGATATACGCGACGAAATGACGATTTCCCGCCTGAAACAGCGCGAGGTGGACAATCGGATCGCGGTCTCCGACCGCGAAGTGGACAACTACCTTGCCAACAAATCAAAACAAAACGACAACAGCGAAAACGAATATCATCTTGCGCACATCCTGGTGGCCACACCCGAAGGCGCCAGCCCGGAGCAGATCGCCGTCGCCAAGGCCAAGGCTGAAAAATTGCTGGGCGAATTGCGTGCCGGGGCGGATTTCGCCAAAACCGCCATTGCGTCCTCCGACGGCGCGCAGGCGCTTGATGGCGGTGACCTCGGCTGGCGCAGGCCGGCCCAGATCCCCCAGCTTTTGATGGACGCCGCCAACCAACTGAAACCTGGCGAGATCAGTGGCTTATTGCGGGGGCCGAGCGGTTTCGCCATCATTAAAATGATCGAAATGCGCTCGACAGACACCGTGCACATGGTCACCCAGACACACGCCCGGCACATACTCATCAAGCCGAGTGAGCTTGTGTCCAAAAACGACGCCATGCAGAAATTGGCGCAACTCAAGACCCGCATTCAAGACGGCGATGATTTTGGAGAACTTGCACGCTCGCATTCCGATGACCGTGGTACCGCCGCGAAGGGCGGTGATTTGGGCTGGGTCAACCCCGGCGACCTCGTGCCGGAATTCGAGCAGGTCATGAACGGCCTCAAGGTAGGCGAGATCAGCGATCCTTTTGAGACCGAATTTGGTGTGCACATCGTCCAGGTCCTCGAACGCCGCCAGCATGACGATACCGAGGAAGCCAAACGCGCGCAGGCGCGGGAGGCCATTCTGCGGCGCAAGATCGAGGAGGAGACCCAGGCGTGGATTCGCCGGCTGCGCGATGAGGCCTATATCGAATACCGCCTGACGCCGGATACCCATTCCTCCGGCTAGCAGCCGGCGCCGGTTACCTTCAACGACCCCGATTATGTCGCCACGCCTTGCGATCACACCCGGTGAGCCGGCAGGGATCGGCCCTGATCTCGTCATCTGCCTGGCGCAGCGCGCGACTCTGCCGGCTGAGATGGTGATCCTGGCTGATCCGGATTTGCTCCTGGCCCGCGCACGCCAGCTGCAGCTACCGCTTCGTATAGTGGAATTTGATGCCGCGCGGCCGCATCTTGCCCACCTGCCGGGACAAATCGTGGTGCTCCCCACGCGCTGCCACGTCCCCGTGCATTCCGGCCGCCCGGATGCAGCCAATGCCGCGTACGTGCTGGCCGCGCTGGACCGCGCCTGTGACGGCTGCCGCGACGGCACTTTCGATGCCATGATCACCGGCCCCGTGCACAAGGCCATCATCAACAACGCCGGTTTTGCCTTCAGCGGCCATACCGAGTATCTGGCCGCCCGCTGCGGTGGCCCGCGGCCGGTGATGATGCTGGCCACTCCCGGACTGCGCGTGGCACTCGCCACCACCCATTTGCCGCTCAATCAAGTGAGTGCCCACATCAACCGCGCCGGTCTCACCGAAGTCATTGAGATTCTGTACCGGGATTTACAACGTTGGTTCGGTATCGCCACTCCGCATCTGGGGATATGCGGCCTCAACCCACATGCCGGCGAGGAAGGTCACTTGGGCAGGGAGGAAATCGAGGTCATCACGCCGGTACTGGAACTGTTGCGTCAACAAGGATGGCGACTGGATGGCCCCCTGCCGGCGGACACGATTTTCGCCCCCCTCCGGCGCCAGCACTACGACGCCATCCTGGCCATGTACCACGATCAGGGCCTGACCGCGTTGAAGGCGCTGGGGTTCGGTCAGGCCGTCAACATCACGCTGGGCCTGCCCATTTTGCGCACTTCCGTGGATCATGGCACCGCGTTCTCACTTGCCGGCAGCGGCCAAGCCGATCCTGGCAGCCTGTCAGCGGCCGTGGAGATGGCTGCAGCACTTGCGCGCGCGGCGCGCGCACGCAGCCCGGGCGTCGCAACGCATGCCTCTTCCGCGTCCGCGTAAACGGTTCGGTCAGCATTTTTTGAATGACCCCGGTATTATCCGGCGGCTGATCGAGGCCATTCATCCCCTGCCCGGCCAGCATTTGGTGGAAATAGGCCCCGGGCGGGCTGCCCTGACGCTTCCACTGCTGCGCGCCGCAGGTCAACTCGATGTCATCGAGATTGATCGTGATCTGATTCCGCTGCTGGAACCCCACGCGCGGAGGGCGCACGGCCTGCGCATCCACCAGGCGGATGCCTTGAATTTCGATTTAAAATCGTTGGCTGATGGAGACAAGAAACTGCGCGTGGTGGGCAACCTGCCCTATAACATTTCCACGCCACTGCTGTTTCATCTCTTTGAACAACTGGACGTCATCCAAGACCTGACCTTAATGCTGCAACGGGAGGTGGCCGAACGCTTGAATGCCGCGCCCGGCGGCAAGACGTATGGACGGCTGAGCGTAATGGCGCAGTACCACGTGCGCCCGGTGATTTTATTCGACGTCGGACCGGGCGCGTTTTCTCCTCCGCCAAAGGTGCATTCCAGTGTGGTGCGGCTCGTTCCCCGGACCATGACCGAGCGACCCGCCGTACACGACTGGCCACAGTTCGAACGCCTGGTGGCCGCAGCCTTCTCGGCCCGCCGCAAAACGCTGCGTAATGCCTTGCGTGCCCACCTGCGGCCTGAAGATTTTTCCAAGCTGGACATTGATCCGGCGCTTCGCCCGGAACGTTTGACGGCGTGGGACTATGTCAAGCTGGCAAATTTTAGTACCAGCGCGTGCAAGAAAAGTTAGGGAAAAAATTTCATTTTTTTGTGATTTTTTATCGCTAACCTGTTGAATCAATTTCAGCTCTGTAATTTACCCACATTTTTTGTGAATAACTCTGTTAATTAACTGCTAATCATCGAATCTATCGCGCATTGGAAATATAAACGTAACAGAACGGTCATTTTATGACCAAAATATTTAGTCCATATTTTCATGAAGTTGCAAGCGAACTGTTGATACGCCGGCGATCTTTCATAAAAAAACAATGATTATTTGCAGATAATCATCGATGTGTATAACAACGAACTTGCACGCTTCGGAATATGATGGCATCCGCATTTTCAAGATTGCCTCAATTCCTTGATCACTGCGGCGGTATCCGGCCTGATCCCCCGCCACAAATAAAATGACTCCGCTGCCTGCTCCACCAGCATGCCGAGACCGTCCACGGACCGTGCCGCGCCGTACCGCAACCCCCATTGCATGAATACCGTCGGTTCATCGGCGTACATCATGTCGTAGCAATCGCCGCCACGGTGCAGGACGTCATCCGGCAACGGTGGAAGTTCACCGGCCAGACTCGCCGCAGTGGCGTTGATGATCAAATTGAAAGCCCGTCCGGCCAGCGCTTCCATCGGCAAGACATCAATCATGCCCCTCTCGGCCAAGGGTACCCGCCCAGCCAACGCCCGGGCCCTGGAAAAAGTGCGATTGGCAATCGTCAGTTTGGCGGGCCGTTCGGCCAGCAGCGCCGGCAAAATGCCCTGTGCGGCGCCTCCCGCCCCCAATAGCAATACCTTGCGGCCGGCCACGGCCATCCCGTGATTCATGGTGAGATCGCGCATCAATCCGATGCCATCCGTGTTATCGCCACAAATTCTTCCATCCCGTTCGAACCAGAGAGTATTGACGGCGCCCGATTGTTCCGCCCTTTCGCTGCGCCTGGCGCACAAGGCATGGGCCTCCAGTTTGAATGGCAGGGTTACGTTGAGGCCCTTGCCGCCCAAGCGCTGAAATTCAGCCACGGCGGCGACAAAATCGCCCGGCTCGATCGCCTGGGCGAGGTAAACCAGACTCTGGCCGGTCTGCTTGGCGAACGCCTGGTGGATGCGCGGCGACTTGCTATGAGCCACCGGGTTGCCGACCACCGCGTAGCAATCGACACCCGCAGGCAGCTGCCAGGGTGCGGTCGTCGGCACGATGGGATTAGCCGGTGGTGGGGCGGCTCTGCAACCCGCCTTTCAAGACATAGGCCCGGAAGCCGCGCTCGGAGAGCAGGAAGGCGGCCGCCGAACTGCGCCGGCCCGTATCGCAATACACCAGATACTCGCGGTTGGGATCCAGGCTTTCGGCCTTCATCCGCAACATGAAGAGGGGAATATTGAGGCTGCCCTTGACGTCGGAGTTGGCGTGTTCGCTTTCCAAACGCACATCGAGGAGCACCGCCCCCGCCTTCTGCCGTTTTTCCGCTTCCGGCCACTCCACCCAGTTCAGCATGGGTTCCTTGAGCAGGGCGTTGAAGTCCTCCTTGGACAGGCGCATCAAGACGCCATCCGTCACCATGACCACATTGGCGTTCCGCTTGTTCTCCGAAATCAAGGCCTCCTCGCCGAAGGCATCTCCGGCCTTCAACTGCGCCAGCGTCAATTCGGTGCCGGTTTTGGAGGGACGGGTGACCTTGGCCTTGCCGGTCTTGATGATGTAATAGTAATCCCCTTCCTCGCCCTGCTTGATCACCGTGTCGCCGGCGCGCAGGGGCACCTCCTGCATGCGCATGAACATCGCCTGGATGTTGGCCGGTGGCACTTGCAGAAAGGCCTGCGATTGCAGGATACGCGTCATCCAATCGCCCTCCGCCTCGGTGCCGTCATCCTCCTTCTGAAGCTCGTTGACCTCGATGCCGGAAAGCTGGTCCCAAGTCAGCAGGATATCCAGCAGATCACTGTCGAAGCGGGTCACCTTGCAGGGTGTTTTGGTGACGGCGGTATGCTGGCGCGGCTGGTGATGCGCCAGTGGATGCTTGGCCAGGTTGCTGCCGCCGATGACCGAACTCGTCTGCCCCCTGTTGGAGGTCAATACCACCTCGCCCTCGAGCAAATAGGTGGTTTTGCGATCCGTCTCACCGGTCTTGAACAGGGTGCGCCCTGGCGGAAGTTCTTCCACCATCGCCTTGCCTGCCAATTCCTGGAAATTTTCGGCGTTCAACGCACTGGGGGGCACCAGCGTTTTGAGCAACGCCCTGTCAACCATTTTCTGTTCGGCCATGAGTTTCCTCGACGCGCTATCCGTTTTTTTTGTGGTTTTTCTTCCCAAAACTAACATTTTATGCGTACACCCGCCTTTTGAACAGGTTCCCGCCCATGGCCTCAAGCCTCCCCACCCGGGCGGCCTTAAACCATCACCCGGAATAGATGTTCTCCAGTGGCCAAATTTCCGTGCCCATGAGAACAGGGCTCCGGCGCACAAAAAGCCTCCTCTCTAATTGGAACCCAAGAAAAAATCCGCCTGGCCGGGCGGCTGCAAACGCGCATATCGCGCCCATTGCAACGGCAGGCATAAACCTTCTGTGAGGCGATTGCCCGTTTCAGCCGCTGCGATCCGATGAAGGGCAAACGGCAGCTGTGGCGTAGAGAATCTGTAAAAAAAACGCACCCCAGAGGGTGCGCAGGGATACTAAACTGCAACAAGGTTCATCAAAACGGTTAAACCGCCTGGTCGCCGGTCTCGCCCGTCCGTATACGTATCACTTGCTCCAACGGCAGGACAAAAATTTTGCCATCGCCGATGGCGCCGGTATTGGCCGCTTTGCGAATAGCTTCGGTAACGTCGTCGAGCCGGCCATCAGGAATGGCGACCTCGATCTTGATCTTGGGCAGGAAATCGACCACGTATTCAGCGCCACGGTAAAGCTCGGTGTGCCCCTTCTGCCGGCCAAAACCCTTGACCTCGGTGGCGGTCATGCCCTGCACCCCGATCTCTGACAGCGCCTCGCGGACATCGTCCAGTTTGAACGGTTTGATAATCGCTACCACCAGTTTCATCGGAATCTCCCTCGAACCCAATCGCAATGATGAGCAATTTACCGCACGGGTTACCAACTATCCAGAGGAACAGAACTTCTTTCCGAGAGTGAAGGGCGGGCTGTTGCCAGCCCGCCCAAGCTCCCCCAACCCCTCAGTCATGATTGGCCCGTAGATTAGTAGCTGTAGGCCTTCTCGCCGTGGTCGGCAAGATCCAGACCCATTTCCTGATCTTCATCGCTGGAACGGATGCCGATCGTGAGCTTCAGCACCAGCAGAATGACAAAGGCGACGGTACCAGACCAGACCAATGTGATGCAGATGTCCCACAACTGGGAAATAATCTGTCCCATGGCATCAAAGTCGGCGACCTTGTTGGCCACATAATCCCACACGCCCGTGCCGCCGAACTTCGGGTTCACGAATGTACCGGTGCCGAGCGAGCCGATGATACCGCCGATACAGTGAACACCGAAGGTATCCAATGCGTCATCGTAACCGAGCATGGCCTTGACCTTGGTTACGGCGAAGAAGCACACGACGCCGGCAACAGCGCAGGTAACGAACGCGCCCAGGGGTCCGACAAAGCCGGCGGCCGGCGTGATGGCGACCAGTCCCGCGACGATGCCGGAACAGATGCCGAGCAGGCTGGGCTTGCCCTTCATCACCCATTCGGTGAGCGCCCAGGCGACACCCGCCACGGCCGTTCCAAACAGCGTGTTGAAGAACGCGAGGCCTGCCGCGCCGGTGGCTTCAAGCGCTGAACCCGCATTGAAACCAAACCAACCCATCCACAGCATACCGGTGCCGATCGCGGTCATCATCAAACTATGTGGTGGCATTGCTACTTTGCCATAGCCCTTGCGCTTACCAAGCATGAGCGCCGCGACCAGCGCTGCAATACCAGAGTTGATATGCACCACCGTGCCACCGGCAAAGTCCAGCGCGCCCTTTTGGAAAATGAAGCCGGCGTGGCTGTTGGCGATGTCCGCGGCTTTGGCATCGGTATAGGCATCCGGGCCGTCCCAATACCACACCATGTGCGAAACCGGCAGGTAAGCAAACGTAAACCACAGTATGCTGAAGATGATCATGGCGGAGAACTTGAAGCGTTCTGCGAAGCCGCCGCAGATCAGGGCAACGGTGATGGCCGCAAAGGTCAGCTGGAACATGCAATACACAAAGTCGGGCAGATACTGTCCCTTGCTGAATGTAGCGGCTACCGCCGTAGTCGGGTCATCGCCTGCCATGAATAATTTATCGAGTGATCCGACGAAAGGCGTACTGCCGGCCGTGAAGGCCATGCTGTAACCATAGATCACCCACAGCACCGCAACCACGCAAAAGATTGCAAAACTTTGCATCACGGTGGACAGCGCGTTTTTGGTCCGAACCATGCCGGCGTAGAACAAGGCCAGACCTGGGACGGTCATCAGCAATACAAATGCCGTGGAGGTCATCATCCAGGACACGTCGCCCTTGTTGCAGTCAAAACCCTTGTCGCCGCAATGCGGGGGGCCTGCGGGCGCTGCGGGTGCCGCCGCTTCTGCAGGCGCTGTCGGCGCTGCTGTTTCCGCGGCTGGCGCCGGAGCAGGGGCAGCTTCCGTGGTGGCCGCCGGCGCGGGTGCCGCCGGGGCTTCATCGGCCCAAGCCGCACCGCTGACGGCCAGCATCAGACTCAATAAAAATGAAGCAAGTAAGACTCTCATGATGGACTCTCCTATAGGGCTTGCAGGCCGGTTTCACCGGTTCGGATGCGGATCACTTGATCCAGGTTGTAGACAAAAATCTTGCCGTCGCCGATCTTGCCGGTTTTGGTGGAACTGATGATTGCTTCAATGACGGCGTCAAGATTCTTTTCGTCCACCGCCACCTCGACTTTGACCTTGGGCAAAAAATCGACGACATATTCGGCACCACGATAGAGTTCGGTGTGACCCTTCTGCCGGCCGAAACCCTTGACTTCAGTCAGGGTAATTCCCTTGACGCCGATGGCCGTCAACGCTTCACGGACATCTTCCAACTTGAAAGGCTTGATGATTGCGGTGACCAATTTCATGGTGAATCTCCCCTAGGGCTAGGTGGGCAACCCGATTCGGGTATTTGCCCTTTTATTAACTGAACACCGCTTTAGCATGGTGCGTGCCATATATAAAAACTATTATAGATCAATATGTTATTTGTAAATTTTGTGAACTGGTTTTTACTGTCGCACCAATTTGAAGCATGCACAATACAATACGCACTCATGTAGTGCGCGTAGCAAGCTGCATTCTCCGCAAATGCCTTCAATGGTAGGCTGAACGCGCAAACCACACTTCAGCGACCGCGACCCCATGAGCCGCCCATTATTTGCAGATCGCCTCGACTCCCTCCTGCAAGGCCTGCTGGCCTTCTATCCGAACGCCAGTTCCCCTTTCCGCGAGGAGCTGAAAAAGAATGCCCGCACCTGGCTCTCCGCCACGTTGACGCGCATGGAATTGGTCACGCGCGAGGAATTCGACGTGCAAACGGCGCTGCTCTCGCGCACGCGCCAGCGTCTGGAGGAATTGGAGCGGCAGGTCGCCGCCTTGGAGGCCGCAGGCCAGGCACGTCATCCCGACTCCACCGCTTGATCCCGACCCGGGACAAGAGGAAGTTGGACACCATCTCATGAGTGTTGCCATCATCCACACCCGCGCGCAGGAGGGGATCGCCGCGCCTCCTGTCACCGTGGAGGTCCATCTCTCCAATGGCCTGCCCAGCCTGTCCATCGTCGGCCTGCCGGAGACGGCGGTGAAGGAAAGCAAGGATCGCGTCCGCAGCGCCATCATGAACAGCCGCTTCGAGTTCCCCACCCGCCGGATCACCGTCAATCTCGCGCCCGCGGATTTACCCAAGGAGGGTGGGCGTTACGACCTGCCCATTGCGCTCGGAATCCTCGCGGCCTCCGGTCAGATCAGCCCGCACGCCCTGGGCCAGCATGAATTCATTGGCGAACTGGCGCTGACGGGGAAATTACGACCGGTCTCCGGAACGCTGCCGGTTGCGCTGGCGGCGCGGCAGACGGGCCGTTCCCTGCTGCTGCCCGTGGGTAATGCCGAGGAAGCCGCGCTGGCCATGGGACTTACGGTGCTGCCTGCGCCGCACCTCCTGGCGGTGTGTGCTCACTTAAGCGGCAGCGCGCCCCTGGCGCCCCACAAAGCGGACAATGAACCGGCACCAGGGGCCGACGTGCGCGATCTGGCGGAGGTCAAGGGCCAACCGCACGCCAAGCGCGCATTAGAGGTCGCCGCCGCCGGCGGCCACAACTTACTCATGCTGGGCCCGCCCGGGACGGGCAAGACCATGCTGGCGGTGCGTCTGCCCGGCCTGCTGCCGCCGATGACGGAGGAGGAAGCACTCGAAGCCGCCGCCATCGCCTCGGTGAGCCATCTCGGTTTCAGCGTGGAGCAATGGAAACTACGGCCCTACCGCAGCCCGCATCACACCGCCTCCGCCGTGGCCCTGGTCGGCGGCGGCAGCGAACCGCGTCCCGGCGAGATCTCGCTGGCGCATCACGGCGTGCTGTTCCTCGATGAATTCCCGGAATTCGACCGGCGGGTGCTGGAGGTGCTGCGCGAACCCCTGGAAAGCGGAGTCATCACCATCTCGCGCGCCGCGCGGCAGGCGAGCTTCCCGGCGCGATTTCAGTTGATCGCGGCCATGAACCCATGTCCGTGCGGATATCTTGGCGACGCCAGCGGACGCTGCCACTGCACCCTGGATCAAATTCACCGCTACCGCGCGCGTGTGTCGGGGCCGCTGCTCGATCGCATTGACTTGCAGGTTGAAGTGCCGAATGTCCCGCAGGATGCGCTCCTGAATGCCGATCCTAGCGCCGAAACAAGCGCCACGGTGCGCGAGCGCGTATGTCGCGCGCGCGAGCGGCAACTTCACCGCGCCGGCAAGGCCAACGCCTGGCTTGGCCCCAAGGAGGTGGAGCGCGATTGCACGCTGGCGACGGCCGAGCAAACCCTGCTGCAACGGGCCATCAGCCGCCTGCAACTCTCGGCCCGCGCCGCCCACCGCGTGTTGAAACTCTCGCGTACCATTGCCGATCTCGCCGGGGATGCTAACATCGGCTCAGCGCATATGGGTGAGGCGCTGGCCTACCGGCAACTGGGCACGGAAATGACCTGATCGAAAGAACCATGCCCAAACATAAGTCCCTCGTGGTCAAATCATCCACTTCAGGAGGTCATCCCATGCTGAACACCGTATTTCGCGCCATCGCCGTCATCATCGGTGCCTTGATTATATTCAGCATCGTCAACCCGGTGGTTATCGTCGGCCCCGGCGAGCGCGGCGTGCTGGTGCGCCTGGGCAAGATCGAGGAGCCGGTATGGGGTGAAGGTCTGCATCTGCGCATTCCGATCCTGGACAAGGCGGTGATCATGGACGTCAGCATCCAGAAGGAACAGACCGAGGCCGACGCCTCCTCCAAGGACCTGCAGGACACCCACAGCACCATCGCCGTGAACTACCATATCGATCCCGATCAGGCCCATCACGTCTATCAGTCGCTACGCAAGGAATACATTCAGCGCGTCATCGATCCCAACGTGCAGGAAGTCGTCAAGGCGGTGACCGCGCGTTACACGGCGGTGGAACTCATCACCCAGCGCGAGAAGGTGCGGGATGAGATCAAGGACATCCTGCGCGAGCGACTGGCCCAGCGCCATATCATCGTCGATGATTTTTCCATCGTGAATTTCCGTTTCTCGCCGCAGTTTGCCCAGGCCATCGAGGCCAAGCAGACCGCCGAGCAGCTGGCACTCAAGGCCCAGCGCGACCTCGAGCGCATCAAGATCGAGGCGGAGCAGAAGATCGCCTCGGCGCAGGCGGAGGCCGAGTCGTTGCGCCTGCAGAAGGAAAACGTCACCGCTGAACTTGTGCAGCTGCGGCAAATCGAAGCACAGATGAAGGCCATCGACAAATGGGACGGTCACCTGCCGCAGGTCACGGGCGGGGTCACGCCTTTCATCAACATCAACCCGACACGCCCGTAAAAGCACATGCCGCATCCACATGACATCCAGGTCTCCGTACAGACCCGTTATATCGATGATCAATCGGCGCCGGAGGAGAATCATTACGTCTTTGCCTATACCATCACCATCCTCAATGCCGGCTCGGTGCGCTCCAAGCTGCTGACCCGCCATTGGGTCATCACCGACGCCAACGGCCGGGTGCAGGAGGTGCGCGGCGAGGGCGTGGTCGGCGAGCAACCGCACCTCGCGCCCGGCGAGGCCTTCCGCTACACCAGCGCCGCCGCCATCGAGACCCCCATCGGCAGCATGCAGGGCAGTTATCAGATGGTCGGTGACGATGGCGTGCGCTTTGACGCACCCATCGCGCCCTTTCGCCTCGCCGTTCCCCAGAGTTTCCATTAGCTGATGTCTGTTTATGCCATCGGCGATATCCAAGGCTGTTTCGCCGAACTGCGGGAATTGCTCGATGTCCTGAAGTTCGACCCGGCGCGGGATCGACTGTGGTTCACCGGCGATCTGGTCAATCGCGGCCCGGATTCGCTCGGTGCGCTGCGTTTCGTGCGCAATCTCGGCGACCGCGCCATCACCGTGCTGGGTAATCATGATCTACACCTGCTCGCCTGCGCCTGGGGCAAGCGGAAACCGCATCGTAAGGATACGCTCGATGACGTGCTGCGCGCGCCGGATCGCGATGAACTGCTGGACTGGCTGCGGCGGCTGCCGCTGCTGCATTGGGACCCCGCGCTGGGCTACACGCTCATCCACGCCGGCCTGCCGCCGCAGTGGGACATCGCGCAGGCGCAGGCACTGGCGCAGGAGGTGGAAGCCGTGCTGCGCTCAGAGAAGATTACCGCGTTCCTGGAGGAAATGTACGGCAACGAACCGGATCACTGGCGCAAAAATCTGCACGGCTGGGAGCGATTGCGTTTCATCACCAACTGCCTCACCCGCATGCGCTACTGCGACAAAAAAGGACGTGTTGATCTCTCGGAGAAAAATGCGCCCGGCCGGCAGAAAAAAGGACTATTACCGTGGTTCACCGTGCCCGAACGGCGCAGCGCGGAGGAGCCGTTGATCTTCGGTCATTGGGCAACACTGCGTTTGACCGGCATCAATTACCGTGCCCATAACGTCCATGGCATCGATACCGGCTGCGTCTGGGGTGGTGCTCTGACGGCTTTGTGCCTCAATGATGGCCGCGAAATCCAGATAAAAAGCCGCACGCGCGTGGCAGGCACTGCAGAATAGCTATCTCCGATCGATATTCGATGCTGACTTTTTAGTTGTTTTCTTTCCGGCGCGACTTTTACGTTGATGAGAAATACGCTCAAGTACGAGGAAACTATAAGGATCAGCATTAAGCTGTTTTAACCTGCGCTCATCTTTTTTTATGATTTCCCACTCATTCATATCAATTGGGGGGAAAGTAGTATCCCCAAAAAAACGACTGCCTTTTATTTGTGTAAGGTAAATCCGAGACACAAACGGAAAAAACTCTTTATATATTTCACCTCCACCGATCACCATAATTTCTGTTTTCTCTGTTGCTAACTTCTTCGCCATATTTAGTGCACTTTCTACAGAGTGAGCAACCGTACAACCCGACGCTAGGAAATTGCGATCTCGTGTCACTATGATATTAGTACGTCCCGGCAAAGGTTTGCCAAGCGATTCGAAGGTGCGTCGCCCCATGATAATGGCTTTCCCCATGGTAATCTTTTTGAATCTGCGAAGATCCGACGGAAGACGCCAAGGTAATTGATTGCTCCAGCCAATAGTAAGCCATTCATCAACCGCAACAATGATCGAAACTCTCATATCGCAATAGGGGCCGTAATTGCCGGATGCGGCTCATACCCTCGCAACGCGATATCCTCATATCGGAACGCGAACAAATCCTTCACCGCCGGATTAAGGCGCAGGGTGGGCAAAGCGTGCGGCGTGCGCGTCAGCTGCAGATCCACCTGCTCGAGATGATTGAGATAGATGTGCGCGTCGCCCAATGTGTGTACGAACTCACCGGGTTTGAGACCAGTGACCTGCGCGATCATCATGGCGAGCAACGCGTAGGAGGCAATGTTGAACGGCACGCCGAGAAACATATCGGCGCTGCGCTGATAGAGCTGGCACGACAGTCGGCCATCCGCGACATAAAACTGGAACAGCGCATGGCACGGCGCCAGCGCCATCTTATCGATTTCACCCGGATTCCATGCCGTCACAAGCAAACGTCGCGAATCCGGATCCTTGCGGATGCGATCGATGACATCGCTGATCTGATCGATGACACGACCATCGGCGGCCCGCCAGTAGCGCCACTGTGCGCCATAGACCGGGCCGAGGTCGCCGTTCTTGTCCGCCCATTCGTCCCAGATGGTCACACCGTGCTCCTGCAACCACTTCACGTTGGTGCCGCCGCGCAAAAACCACAGCAGTTCATAGATGATCGACTTCATATGCAGCTTCTTGGTGGTGAGCAGCGGGAAACCCGCAGCAAGGTCGAATCGCATTTGCGGACCGAATATGGACAGCGTGCCGGTGCCGGTGCGGTCGCCTTTGCGCACGCCATGCGTGCGGATGTGGCGCAATAGATCGAGATAGATTTGCATGGATTAAGAGCGGCGATTGGCTGTCCACAACATCCAGACGCCGAACAATATCACCGGCAGCGACAGCAACTGACCCATGGTGAGCCAGTCCCAGGCCAGGTAACCGAGTTGCGCATCCGGCTGGCGTACGAATTCGACCAGAAAACGCAAGGTGCCGTAACCCAGCAGGAACAGGCCGGCCACCGCACCCGTGGGCCGGGGCCGTTGTGAGTACCACCACAAGACCACGAACAGCAGCACGCCTTCCAGCCCTGCCTCGTAGAGCTGCGAGGGATGGCGCGGGATGCCGCCGGCGTCCGGATTGGGAAACACCACGCCCCACGGCAGATCGGTCGGCGCACCCCATAATTCCCCATTGATGAAGTTGGCAATGCGGCCCAGACACAGACCGATGGGAACAACCGGCGCCAGGAAATCCGCCACGGCGCGGAAGCCCCTGCCCGTGAAATGCCCGAAAGCGGCCAGCACCAGCAACGAAGCAGCGAGGCCGCCGTGGAACGACATGCCACCCTGCCAGACCTTGAAGATATCCAACGGATGCGCCAGATATACCGGCAGGTTGTAGAACAGCACGTAACCCAGACGCCCGCCCAGCACGACGGCAAGCGCGCTGTAGAAAACGAGGTCGCTCACCTGCTCCGCGTCCCAACCGGAGCCCGGGCGGGCGGCACGCTGGTTCAACAGCGTCCACGCCGCGAGAAAACCGGCGACATACGCCAGCCCGTACCAGCGTATGGCCAGCGGCCCCAGATGCACGGCGACGGGATCGATGTTGGGAAAGGCGAGCATGCGGGAATTTTGAAATAAGACCTTCATTCTATCAGGTCGGCCTCGCGGTATGATGTATGGATATCCATCCATCGGAGACCGTCATGACCGGCCCATCAACCTCAAAACCCATTGCGCTCATTACCGGCGCCTCCAGCGGGATAGGACTTGAACTCAGCCGGTTATTTGCCGCCGGCGGCTATGCACTGGCGCTGTCGGCTCGCCGGACCGCGGAACTCAACCAGCTTGCGGACGAACTCAAAACTGCGCACGGTACGCCTGTAACTGTGTTCCCCCTTGATCTTTCACAACCGGGCGCGGCCCGCGAGTTGTGGACCCAGGTGGAAAAGGCAAATTTGCAGATCGATGTGCTGGTCAATAATGCAGGTCTGGGCATCACCGACGCCTTTGTCGCGACGGATCCGGCCGCCCTGGAAACCATGCTGCGTGTCAACATGGAGGCCCTCACCATGTTGACGCGCTACGCGCTGCCGGCCATGTTGCAGCGCCGTCGTGGACGCATCCTCAATGTCGGTTCCGTGGTCGGCTACCAGCCCGGCGGCCCCGGCATGGCCGTGTATTACGCCTCCAAGAGTTATGTCCTGTCGTTCTCACGCGCCCTGACCGTGGAGTTGCGCGGCAGCGGCGTCACGGTCACAGCGCTGTGCCCCGGCACGACGCGTACCGAATTCGAACAAAGAGCCGGTGAGAAGGCGGGCCGCCTGTTCCGCCTGATGCGGCCCATGGATGCCCGGACCGTTGCGATGGCCGGTTATCAGGGACTGCACGCCGGGCGCGCCATCGTCATCCCCGGCCTGTTCAACAAGATAATGGCCGTTGCCGGAGAACTGCCGCCGCGTCAGATTGCGCTCGCCGTCAACCGCATATTGTTGTCATGACCTCCGCCGCAAGGGCTCACCGTAACGCCCTCGCAGGCGAAACCAGTCCGTATTTGTTGCAGCACGCCGGGAACCCGGTGGACTGGCATCCGTGGGGCGATGAGGCGCTCAAGCTCGCGCGCGAGACGGGCAGGCCCATCCTGCTGTCGGTGGGCTACTCGGCCTGTCACTGGTGCCACGTCATGGCGCACGAATCCTTTGAGGACGAAGAGACGGCGGCATTGATGAACGAGCACTTCGTCAACATCAAGGTTGATCGCGAGGAACGCCCCGACCTCGACAAAATCTACCAGACGGCGCAATACCTGCTGACCCGGCGCTCGGGTGGCTGGCCGCTCACCATGTTCCTCACCCACGATGACCATGTGCCGTTCTACGGCGGCACCTACTTCCCGGGCGAGCCGCGCTGGGGCATGCCCTCGTTCAAGGATTTGCTGCGGCACATCGCCGAGGTGTACCGCGAGCGGCTGCCTGAACTGCGTGAGCAGAACCAGGCCGTGCTGGAGGCCCTGCGCGGGCAGATGTCCACGCAAAACGACGAAGATCTCCCTGCGCCCTCCTCCGAACCGCTGCTGAAGGCCCGGCGCGACATTGAAAACGGTTTCGACGCGGTCGACGGCGGCTTCGGCGCGGCGCCCAAATTTCCGCATCCACCCATGCTGGAGCGGCTGTTACGGCATCACGCCGCATCCGTGGCAGCGGGTGAGTCCGATGCGCCGGCCCTGCATATGGCGGTGTTCACCCTGCGGAAAATGGCGGAGGGCGGCATGTACGACCAGATCGGCGGCGGCTTCGCGCGCTATTCCGTCGATGCCCACTGGATGATCCCGCACTTCGAGAAGATGCTGTACGACAATGCGCAGTTGCTGGGGCTGTACGTGCAGGCTTGGCAAATTACGGGCGATCCCTGCTTCCGCCAGATTGCGATGGAAACCGCCGACTGGGTGACCCGCGACATGCAATCTCCGGAAGGCGGCTATTACTCTTCGCTGGACGCCGACTCGGAGGGACACGAGGGCAAGTTTTACGCTTGGTCGCGCGAGGAAGTGCGCGCCCTGCTGACGGATGCCGAATATGCCGTCCTCGCACCACATTATGGTCTTTCCCATGCGCCGAATTTCGAAGGGCAATGGCATTTTCACGTCATGCAATCCCTTGAAGACGTTGCGGCAGCTGCAAAACTGGAGATCACACAAGCACGCGAATTGCTAAACTCCGCGCGCGCAAAGCTACTCACAGTACGCAACAAGCGCATCTGGCCCGGACGCGACGAGAAGATTTTGACCTCATGGAACGCGTTGATGATCAAAACCATGGCGCTGGCGGGATTTCATTTGGATCGCCAGGATTATCTCGACAGCGCACGGCGGGCGCTGGATTTTCTGCGCGCGCGCATGTGGCAGGGCAATCGCCTGCTTGCGACATACAAGGACAACCACGCGCATCTCAATGCCTATCTGGACGATTACGCCTTCCTGATTGATGCGCTGTTGATGATGCTCTCCGTGCACTGGCGCGATGAGGACCTGGCCTGGGTCACAGCGCTGGCCGATGTGCTGTTGGAGCAGTTTGAAGACAAGGAGAAAGGCGGCTTTTATTTCACCGCGCATGATCACGAGCAGCTCATCCTGCGCAGCAAGACCTGCGCCGATGAGGCGCTGCCCGCCGGCAACGGCATCGCCGCGCTGGTGCTGGGACGATTGGGACACTTGCTTGGGAATGAGCGCTATTTGCTGGCTGCCGAACGCACGCTCAAATCCTGCTGGCTCGCTATCTTGCAACATCCCTCCGCGCATCTGACCCTGCTCTCGGCACTCGAAGAATTATTACAACCGCCACAGACCGTAGTGTTGCGCGGCACTGGTGATGAACTCATCGCCTGGCAGCGTATCGCCATGCGTGGTTACGTCCCCCGCCGTCAGGTCTTTGCCATTCCCACCGATGCCCAAAATCTGCCATCGCTGCTGGCCGCGCGTGAACCTTCCAAAAGCGGTACAGTGGCTTATGTCTGCGAAGGCACCCACTGCGAAGCCCCGGTATCCAAGTCAGGGGAACTTGAGAAACTAGTAGAGAAAATAGACGGTTGATCTTAAAATTTAAATAATCTGAATCACCAAATGTGATATGTATGTAACGATAAACATCGGGGCTTTTTCTTTTGCCTCCTAATGAACGAAAAACCGCTCTATGATCGTTTGCAACATCTTGACCTCGGGAACGGAGTTGCCGAGCACGATAACTTGCTCTGGAAATGCATGGTCGAAACTCAGCATTTCACCGATTTACTATATGATCGCGCTGACCTCGTGTTAGGAAGCAAGGGGGCGGGGAAATCTTCTCTTTTTCGAATGTTTGGTGAGATTCTGGAAGATAAACTTCTCACGGATTGGAAAACAATAGTTGTTTCTGGTGTCGAAACCCAAGGTGAACCAATTTTTAAATCTTATGCCAACCACTTTCAGAGATTTTCTGAATCACAATTTGAAACATTTTGGAAAGCATATCTTTTAAGTCTTATATATAACAGGATATGTTACGATGATAAAATTAAAGCAATATTTATTCCTCACGAAGCTGAACTTAAAAATTTCAAAAAACTCTACGAGAATCTCGGACTCATTGATGCCGGAAAAGTCACCTCCCCAACAAAATTACTTAAGCTTATATGTGCATTTACAATAGCCGCAATTGAAGGTGTAAGGGCGGCATGGGACGTCGACAAGAACCAAATAGTTTGGGGGCTTAATTTCCGCGAAAAGATTGAAGAAGGTTATCAGGAAGTTGTCGTGCCAAATTTAGAAAATATGGACACGGTCTTGTGCATCGACGCACTTTCAAATTTAGTAAAGATAAGTGGATATAAAGTCTGGATAATTCTTGATCATCTTGACGTTGTTTTCAAAAGGCGTTCCTCGGAAGAAACTAAGGCACTAAGGGCTTTGCTCAAGGTGCTATATGCATTTACTACAAACCATATAAGACTAAAAATATTCTTGCGTGATGACATACTTGACGCGATTAGTTCAGATTCGGAGGAGCCGCTGGCGGCTGTTTCTCACATCACTGCACGGTCTGCGCCAAATCTTAAATGGACGTCCGATTCTTTATGCGTAATGATCATAAAAAGACTGGCTGCTGATCCTTGGCTTTCTCAGGAATATAACCTCAATCCTAATAAATTAGACGACGTTGACTATGCGCGCGAAAGCTTTCAGAGGATTTTTGCTCTGAAATACGTCAGACAGCTGGCGTTTGATTGGATCTTTTCTCTTCTTTCGGATGGACGGGGTGTTGTTACTCCACGCGATTTAATTGACCTGCTTAAGAAAGCTCTGCACATTCAATCCCTCTGGCTTCAAAAGCATCCTGATAAAAAAGAATTTATGACCATTACAGCTATACAGGAAGCTTATCATGAGCTTTCGAAAAATAGAAAAGAGACCGTTCTTCAAACAGAATTTTCCCATCTTATGCATTGGATTCGGAAGCTTGAGCGAAATAAGGAGAAATATTCGAAAGACGAATTGCCTCTCGTTTTTGGCGATGAGGCTTATAAAGCAATTTCGACTTTACAAGCAATAGGTGTAATCCAATTTGATCATAAAAAATCTTGTTACCGCGTTGCCAAACTATACAGTCCTGGACTCCAAGTATATGCTACTAGGGCAAAAAAACAGCCATCCCAACCATGTTGAAACCAGTTGATCCTGCTATTTTGATTAGTAGAAATTTCGAATTATTAATATCGATGTACGACGCTAAAGGTTGCGCTGGAAACTTTCGCGGAAGCGGGCCCAGAAATCGTCCTTGCTGAAACGGTGGTTCTGGGTGCCGGCGGATTCGATCTTGATGGCGCCCATGAGCGCGGCGATGCGCCCCGTGGTCTCCCAATCAAGCTTGTTCATGAGGCCATATAGAAGACCCGCCCGATAGGCATCGCCGCAGCCCGTAGGATCAACCAACTCCTTGGCTTTGGCAATCGGGATATCATAGGTTTTCTCCTTGGTATGGATCGAGGAGCCATCGGCGCCGCGCGTCACGATCAACGCCTGCACCTGCTGCGTGATCTGCTCGATGCTCAAGCCCGTGCGATCCTGCATCAACTGCCATTCGTAGTCGTTCAGCGTCACCCAGGCGGCCTGCGTGAGGAATCGTCGCAGTTCATCGCCGTTGAACATCGGCATGCCCTGGCCGGGATCGAAGATGAAGGGGATGCCCGCGGCGGCGAACTGCGCGGCATGTTCGACCATGCCATCGCGGCCGTCGGGGGCGATGACGCCGATGGTCACGCCGTTCGCCGACGCGACTTTATTCATGTGCGCGAAATTCATCGCGCCGGGATGGAAGGCGGTGATCTGGTTGTCGTCGAGATCGGTGGTGATAAACGCCTGCGCCGTCAGCATGCCGGAAATTTCGGTGACGTGCCGGTCTGGAATCTGATTCTCTCCCAGCCACTGCCGGTAGGGGCGGAAATCGCCGCCGACCGTGCCCATTGGCAGCGGCCAGCCGCCGAGCAGTTTGAGGTTGTAGGCGATGTTGCCGGCGCAGCCGCCGAATTCGCGCCGCATCCGCGGCACCAGGAAGGACACGTTCAGGATGTGTATCTTGTCGGGCAGGATGTGGTTCTTGAAGCGGTCTTCAAAGACCATGATGTTGTCGTAGGCGAACGAACCGCAGATCAGCGCTGACATGAATGCTCCCTGGTTTATTTTGTTGCCGCGTACGACACGCGCCAGATCTTGCCTGCGCCGTCATCGGACACCAGCAGCGAGCCATCCGGCAGTTGCAGCAGGCCGACCGGCCGGCCCCAGACTTCCTGCCGGTCCTCGCCCAGCATCCAGCCCGTCAGGAAATCCTCCGGCCCGGAAACCGGCTTGCCGTGACTGAACGGCACAAAGACCACGCGGTAACCTGCATGTTTGGCGCGGTTCCACGAACCGTGCAGGGCGACAAAACAACCGTTGCGGTATTTCTCTGGAAACTGCGAGCCGGTGTAGAACAGCAAACCCATCGCGCCGGCATGGCCGCCCAGCAACACGCTGGGATAGAGCGTCTTTGCCACCAAATCCGGTGCCTCGCCCTTGCGGCGCGGGTCTTCGTGCGGGCCGATATAGGCATACGGCCAGCCGTAGAAGCCGCCCTGTTGCACGCGCGTCAGGAAGTCCGGCGGCAGGTCATCGCCCAAGCCGTCGCGTTCGTGCGAGGTCGCCCACAGTTCACCGGTCACGGGGTTCCAGCCCAGCCCCATCGCGTTGCGTATGCCCGAGGCGTAAATCTCGTGCCCGCTGCCGTCGGGACGGTAGCGGTTGATCGCCGCGCGGATCGCGGGCTCGCCAGCGTTCACGTTCGAGCCGGAACCGACGCTCACGTACAGATATTCGTGCTTGGCATCGAACAGCAGCGTGCGCGTGACATGGCCGCTGTCGGTGCCTTCAAGCGAGATCACCTCCTCGCCCTTGCCGACGGTCATGGCATTGCTGTCGTAGGGATAACGCTTGACGGAGGTGGTCTCGGCGACGTACAGCCAGCGGTCGTGGAAGGCCAGACCGAACGGCCCGGTGAGATCATCGATCAGTGTCTTGGTGCTGCCGTCGCGGATCACCATGATTGCGCCGGCGTGCATGGCGGACACCAGCACCTCGCCGCCCGGCCCCAGCAGCATGTAGCGCGGCCCCGGCAGGCCGGTGGCCCATTCCGCGACCTTGAATCCCGGCGGCAGTTTCAGTTCCACGCCCGGCGGACGGGGAATGATGTTTGCCGGATTGGCCACCGAGGGCGTTGCAAATGGCGGCGGCAGCCCCTGTGCCGGCAGATTCACCGGCAGTCCCTGCTGGCTATTCTCGACTGCAACGGCGGACATGGCCGCCGACACACCAAGAAGAATGGTCATCCATTTGCGCCACACGGTTACGGTTCGTTTCATCAGGAAGCCTCCACTTTTACGGCGTCACCGACCGACAGATCATAAACGTGATCGGCGCGGCCCTGGTTGACCGCGATTTCGACCAGCCCGTTGGCATTTTCATACCAGAAGCCCTCGCCCAAACCGGCCTCCGCGAACGTCTTCAATCGCGGCAACGATCGCCCCTTGACGCGCAGCGCGGCGCCGGCGGGCATGGTCGAGGCCTGCAGGCCGGTCATGGCGTTGCCGAAGTGATCGAGGTAGATAATCTCCGCCAGATCGTCCGGCCAGTCCGGGAAACGCAGGCCCGCCGTGGCCTTCAGATCCACCGGCTGCCCTGGAGCCAGCATGGCGGCGACCGGCGCGTAGAGATCGCGCCCGTGAAAACTGTGGGAGAGCCGCTCGGGACGCCAGAGGATGTGGTAATTCTCCACTTTCTTCCCGCGCCGCCGGATCATTTCAAATTGGCCGTTATCCGGACCGACGTAATCCCTGCCGTCACAGCGCACCACGCCGGGCTGGTGCTGCGCCGTGCCGACCCCCGGATCGACGACACAGACAAACACGCTGCCCGCGGGAAAGGCGGGAGCGTAGGCTGCCAGCAGATAGGCCGCCGCGCGCGGATTGTGCGCCGGCACGTCGGCAAAGAGGTTGACGACGGCTGCCTGTGGCGCAATGGCGTGAATACTGGCCTGCATCTGCCCGATGTAGGGCCCCTCCCAGCCGAAGTCGGTGAACAGGACGATCATCGCGGCAGTATAAAATGAAAACCGGGCGCGCGGCCCGGTTTTTGGCGATCGACGGCGGATTGAATCAGGTTTTCGCGGCCGGTGCGGCGGGACGATCCACCAACTCGACGATGGCCAGCGGCGCGCTGTCGCCGCGGCGGAAGCCACGCTTCAGGATGCGCAGGTAGCCACCCGGACGCTTGGCGTAGCGCGGCCCCAGTTCCTTGAACAGCTTCGTGACCATCTCGCGATCGCGCAGACGGTCAAAAGCCAGACGCCGATGCGCCAGGCTGTCCTTCTTGGCCAGCGTGATGAGCGGCTCGGCGGTGCGGCGCAGTTCCTTGGCCTTCGGCAGGGTCGTGGTGATGAACTCGTAGCGGAACAAAGACTGCGCCAGGCTGCGCAGCACCGCCTTGCGGGCGGAACTGTCGCGGCTCAGTTGGCGGCCGACATTACGATGACGCATGGCTCATTCCTTCCAGACCGGGTGGCAATAATCAGCCAGAGACCTTGGCGGCCAGCGACGCCGGCGGCCAGTTTTCCAGGCGCATGCCGAGTGACAACCCGCGCGCGGCCAGCACTTCCTTGATCTCGGTCAGTGACTTCTTGCCGAGATTGGGGGTCTTGAGCAACTCCACCTCGGTGCGCTGGATCAGATCGCCGATGAAATGGATGCTTTCGGCCTTGAGGCAGTTGGCGGAACGCACGGTCAGTTCCAGATCGTCGATCGGGCGCAGCAGGATCGGATCGACCTCCGCCTCAGCACGATGGGCGGCCTCGGGCTGCTCGGCGCCCTGCAGATCCACGAACACGGACAATTGATCCTTGAGCAGGTGGGCGGCATTGCGCACCGCCGTTTCCGGGTCGATGGCGCCGTTGGTCTCCACCGTCAGGATCAGCTTGTCCAGATCGGTGCGCTGCTCGACGCGGGCGTTCTGCACCTCGTAGGCCACGCGCCGGATCGGGCTGAAGCTCGCGTCCAGCTTGAGCCGGCCGATGGTCTGCCCGGTCTCCTCGGGCTGGGCGCGGACGGTGACCGGCTCATAGCCGCGGCCGCGCATGACCTTCAGCGTCATGTTGAGCTCGCCCGCCTCGGTCAGCGTGGCGATGTGCTGTTCCGGATTCACGATTTCCACGTCGTGGTCGAGGGTGATGTCGCCGGCCGTGACCTTGCCCGGCCCCTTCTTGTTCAGGGTCAGCGTCGCCTCGCGCTTGGCGTGCATGCGGATGGCCAGGCTCTTCAGGTTCAGCAGGATGTCGATGACGTCCTCCTGCACGCCGGGGACGGTGGTGTATTCATGCAGCACCCCGCTGATCTCCACCTCCACCACCGCGCTGCCCGGCAGCGAGGACAGCAACACGCGGCGCAGGGCGTTGCCCAGCGTGTGTCCGAAGCCTCGATCCAGCGGTTCGAGCGTGATCTTGGCGCAGCGCTCGTTCACCGGCTCGACGTCGACCAGACGGGGTTTCAGCAATTCGATTTCGGTTGCGCGCATCATGATTTCTCCTGCATTAGCGGGTGACTACAACCACGCCGTGCCCTTACTTCGAATACAACGCCACTACCAGCGCTTCATTGATGTCCGGCGGCAGATCGGCGCGGTCGGGAACGCTCTTGAACGTGCCCTCCATCCTGGTCGCATCGACCTCGACCCATTCCGGCAGGCCGAGCTGTTCGGCCACGGTCAGGGCGTCCTGGATACGCGCCTGCTTCCTGGCGTGCTCGCGGATGGCGATCACATCGCGGGGACGCACGCTGAAGGAGGGGATGTTCACGGTCTGGCCGTTCACGCTGACCGCCTTGTGGCGCACCAGTTGCCGGGCCTCGGCGCGGGTGGTGCCAAAACCCATGCGGTACACCACGTTGTCCAGCCGGCACTCCAGCAGCTTGAACAGGTTGTCGCCGGTGGCTCCCTTGCGGCGCGCCGCCTCGGCGTAGTAATTGCGGAACTGCCGCTCCAGCACGCCGTACATGTAGCGCAGCTTCTGCTTCTCGCGCAGCTGCAGGGCGTAGTCCGAGGTGCGGCGCTGGCGATTGTCGCCGTGCTGGCCCGGCGGCTTGTCGAGCTGGCACTTCGCCTCCAGCGAGCGCCCGCGTCCCTTCAAATTCAGGTCGGCGCCGTGACTGCGGCTCTTCTTGCACTTGGGCCCGATATACCTTGCCATGATTCTTTAAAGTCCCGAGGGGTGGTGTGAAAAAATCAAACGCGACGTTTCTTAGGCGGACGGCAGCCGTTGTGCGGAATGGGCGTGACGTCGGTGATGTTCGTCACCTTGAAGCCGGCGGCGTTCAACGACCGCACCGCCGATTCGCGCCCCGGTCCCGGTCCCTTGACGTAAACATCGAGGCTCTGCACGCCCAGTTCCTTCAGCGCCGCCGTCACCTTCTCGGCGGCCACCTGCGCGGCGAACGGCGTGCTCTTGCGCGAACCGCGGAAACCGGCGCCGCCCGCCGTCGCCCAGGCAATGACGTTGCCCTGTCGATCGGTGATGGTGATGATGGTGTTGTTGAAGGACGCGTGGATGTGCGCGATGCCGTCCACGACGGTCTTCTTCGTGCGTTTGCGGGCGCGCGGCGCGGCGGCGGGCGTTGCAGCCGCGGCGGCGGGGGTCGCCGGTGTCGGTGTTGGTGTGTCAGCCATGTTCCAAGTCGCTCAATTCAGGTGGCGGGAGTGGTGCTCAATTTCTTTATCGCCTTGCGCGGCCCCTTGCGGGTGCGCGCATTGGTGCGCGTACGCTGTCCGCGCACCGGCAACCCGCGGCGGTGACGCAGGCCGCGATAGCAACCCAGGTCCATGAGCCGCTTGATGTTCATCGAAATCTCGCGGCGCAGATCGCCCTCGACGGTGAACTTCGCCACCTCGGCGCGGATGGCGTCGAGCTGCGCGTCATTCAAGTCCTTGATTTTGGTGGTCGGATTCACGCCCACCGTCTTGCAAATCTCCCGCGCACGCGTTGGGCCGATGCCATAGATGTACCGCAACGCGATCTCCGCGTGCTTCTGCACCGGTATGTTTACGCCTGCGACTCGCGCCATGGGTCCACCCCTCTCAATTCAGAAATACGCCCCCTGCCCTGAAGGGGGCGGGGATTCTATGCGGATGGTGGGCTGGGATCAAGCGCATGCCTGCCTCAACCCTGCCGCTGCTTGTGTTTCGGATTCTTGCAGATCACCCGTACCACCCGCTTGCGCACGATGACGCGGCAGTTGCGGCACAGCGGTTTTACCGATGTCCTGACTTTCATGATTCCTCTCCGCGCGGCCGGCGCCTAACGCCGGATCCCCTTGAGATTGGCCTTCTTCAGCAGGCCGGAGTACTGATGCGAGAGCATGTGCGCCTGCACCTGGGCCATGAAATCCATGACCACCACGACAATGATGAGCAGCGATGTGCCGCCGAAATAAAACGGCACGTGAAACTTCGAGATCAGCAGTTCGGGCAGCAGGCACACGAGCGTGATGTAAATCGCGCCGGCCAGGGTCAGGCGCGTCATGACGCCGTCGACGTAATTGGCGGTCTGTTCGCCGGGACGGATGCCGGGGATGAAGGCGCCGGACTTCTTCAGGTTTTCCGCCGTGTCCTTCGGATTGAACACGATCGCCGTATAGAAGAAGCAGAAGAAAATGATGGCGATGGCGTAGAGCAGCGCGTGCAGCGGCTGGCCGGGCGCGATGGTATTGGAAATCGTCCGCAGCCAGTGCATGTTTTCGTTGCTGCCGAACCAGCTGCCGATCGTGGCCGGGAACAGGATGATGCTGGACGCGAATATGGGCGGAATAACGCCGGACATGTTGATCTTGAGCGGCAGGTGGCTGGCCTGGCCCGCGTAGATCCGCTGCCCCGACTGGCGCCGGGCGTAATTCACCGTGATCCGGCGCTGGCCGCGCTCGATGAAGACCACGATTCCCGTCACCACCACGGCCACGGCAAATAGCGCCACCACCATGACGATGTTGATCTCCTGCGTGCGCGCCAGTTCCAGCGTGCTGACCACGGCGCGCGGCAGGCCGGCGACGATGCCGGCGAAGATGAGCATGGAGATGCCGTTGCCCACGCCGCGTTCGGTGATCTGCTCGCCCAACCACATGAGGAACATCGTGCCCGTCACCAACGAGGTGACGGCGGTGATCTGGAACCCGAGGCCGGGATTCAGCACCAAGCCCTGGCCGCCGGCGCTCTGCCCTTCCAGCGCGATGGACACCCCCAGGGCCTGAAATACGGCGAGGATGACCGTGCCATAGCGGGAATACTGCATCAGCTTGCGGCGGCCGCTCTCGCCCTCCTTCTTCAATGACTCGAAGGCTGGCACCACCATGGTCAGCAACTGCACAATGATCGAGGCGGAGATGTACGGCATGATCCCCAGCGCGCACACCGACAGGCGTTGCAAGGCGCCGCCGGAAAACATGTTGAACATGTCGAGGATGGTGCCGTGCTCGAACAATTGCTTCAACGCGTTCGGATTGATGCCCGGCACCGGGATGTGCGTGGCGATCCGGAACACGATCAGCGCGCCCACCAGGAACAGCAGCCGGTCGCGCAGCTCGGTAAGCTTGCTCAAGCTCGGCAGGCCGGTGGTGCTTCTGTCTGTTGACGTTTTAGCCACTGTCACGCCTCGATGCTGCCGCCGGCCTTTTCGATCGCCGTGCGCGCGCCCTTGGTCACCGTCAGGCCCTTGATGGCCAGCGCCTTCTTGAGTTCGCCAGAGAGTATGACCCGCACGCGCTCGACGCCCGGGCCGATCACACCGGCCTTGCGCAGCGCCTCCAGATCGATGGGCTTGGCCTTCATCCTGGCCAGATCGCCCAGACGTACCTCGGCCACCGTATCCGCCGTCAGCGACTTGAAGCCGAATTTGGGCAGCCGGCGTTGCAGCGGCATCTGGCCGCCTTCGAAGCCCACCTTGTGATAGCCGCCGGCGCGGGCGTGCTGGCCCTTGTGGCCCAGGCCGCAGGTCTTGCCGATGCCGGAACCGCCGCCGCGACCGACGCGCAGGCGCTTGGTCCTGGCGCCCGCCGCGGGTTTGAGATCGTTCAAGCGCATGGTCTAATCCTCCACCGCCAGCAGGTAGGCCACCTTGCCGATCATGCCGCGGTTGGCCGGCGTGTCCTGCACTTCCACGCTGTGCCCGATGCGGCGCAGGCCCAGCCCCCGCACACAGGCCTTGTGGGCGGCCAGGCACTTGTTGGTGCTGCGCACCAGCCTGACTTTGATTCGTTTGGCCTTGGTCATGGTCCTTGTCACCCGGTGATTTCTTCGAGCTTCTTGCCGCGTTTGGCGGCGAAGCGCGCCGGATCGCTGATGCTGCGCAGGCCCTTCAAGGTGGCGCGCACGACGTTGATGGGATTCGAGTTGCCGATGCATTTGGCCAGCACATCCTGCACGCCCGCCACCTCGAACACGGCCCGCATCGGGCCGCCGGCGATGATGCCGGTGCCTTCGGAGGCCGGCTGCATATAGACCTTGGCGGCGCCGTGTCTGCCAACGACGGCATAGGGCAGCGTGCGGCCATTGAGCGCAACGCTTTTCATGTCGCGGCGCGCGCTTTCCATGGCCTTGGAGATCGCGGCAGGCACTTCGCGCGCCTTGCCGCGGCCGAGCCCGACCCGGCCCTCGCCGTCGCCCACCACCGTGAGCGCGGCAAAGCCGAAGATACGGCCGCCCTTGACCACCTTGGCGACGCGATTGACGGCGACCAGTTTTTCGCGCAAACCGTCGGTGTTTTCAGAAGCGGAAGAGGCTGCGTTGGTCATCATGCTGTCCTTGGAAATATTCGTTAAAACTCAAGGCCGCCTTCACGCGCGGCATCGGCCAGCGCCTTGATTCGGCCGTGATAATTGAATCCGGAGCGATCAAAGGCCACGCGCTTGACGCCCTTGGCCTTGGCGCGGCGGGCCACCAGCTTGCCCACTTCGATCGCGGCGTTGATGTTGCCGCCGTTCTTCATGCCCTTGCGCAATTCCTTGTCCACGGTCGAGGCCGCCGCCACCACCTCATAGGTGCCCGGAGCGAAGATCTGGGCATAGATGTGGCGCGGCGTGCGATGTACCGACAGGCGGTGCACGCTCAATGTCCTGATCTTGGAGCGCGTCCTGGTGGCGCGGCGCAAACGGGCGGTTTTTTTGGTGACGGACATGGAATTCTCGCTCGCTATATCTTTACGCCTTCTTGGTTTCCTTGCGCAGGATGACTTCATCGGCATACTTCACGCCCTTGCCCTTGTAAGGCTCGGGCGGACGGTAGGCGCGAATCTTCGCCGCCACCTGGCCCACCTGCTGCTTGTTGACACCCTTGACCACGATTTCGGTCTGGCTGGGTGTCTCGATGGTGATTCCCTCCGGGATTGCGAAGTTCACCGGATGCGAAAAGCCCAGCGTCAGATTCAGGGTCTTGCCCTGCACCTGGGCACGGTAACCCACGCCGTTGATTTCCAGTTTGCGCTCAAACCCGGCGGACACGCCGCGCACGGTGTTGTTGAGCAGCGCCCGCAGGGTGCCGGCCAGCTGGCTGGCCGTCTTGCTGCGTTCCTTCATGCCCACCTTGACGCTCTGCCCGTCCATGCTGACTTCAACGCCAGCGGGCACGCGATGGGCCATGGCGCCCTTGGCGCCCTTGATGGCGACATCGGCCCCGTTGATCTTGACCTCCACACCCTTCGGCAGGGGGATGGCTTTTCTGGCTACCCGTGACATGGTGTGATCCTCGAACCCTTGGTTAGGACACGATACAGACCAATTCACCGCCCACCCCCTGGGCGCGGGCGGCGCGGTCGGTCATCAACCCGCGCGAAGTGGAAACGATGGCGATGCCGTAGCCGCCGACGATCTTGGGCAGGGCCGATTTGCCGTGATAAACGCGGAGCCCCGGGCGGCTGACACGCTTGATCGATTCGATCACCGGCTTGCCTTCGTAATATTTGAGCCCGATGGTCAGTTGTGGCCGGCCTTCCAGGTTCCGCACCACGCAATCGGAAATATATCCTTCTTCCTTGAGCAGCTTGGCGACGGCCAGTTTGCGTTTGGACGAGGGCATGGCGACCTCCTGCTTGCGCAGGGCCTGTGCGTTGCGGATGCGGGTCAGCATGTCGGCGATCGGGTCTTGTAAGCTCATCGTAACGGTTCTCAACAGTTCTCTATATGTATGTGCAATCACCAGCTGGCCTTGACCAGGCCTGGCACGTCGCCGCGCATGGCGGCCTTGCGCAGCTTGCTGCGCGACAGCCCAAACTTGCGGTAATAGCCGCGCGTGCGGCCCGTAATCCGGCAGCGATTGCGCACGCGCGAGGGACTGGAGTCGCGCGGCATCTTCTGCAATTTCAAGGCCGCGGCGGCGCGTTCCTCCTCGCTCAGGCGCACATCCTTGGCCTTGGTGCGCAGTTCGTTGCGCTTTGCGGCGAGCTTCTTCGACAACTTGATGCGCCGGACCTCGCGCAGCTTCATCGATAATTTGGCCATGCGTTGACCTCTTGCCTATTGGTTGCGCAGCGGCAGGTTGAATGCCGCCAGCAGCGCGCGCCCGTGTTCGTCCGTGCGCGCATTGGTGGTGATGCAGATGTCCATGCCCCGGATGGCGTCGATCTTGTCAAAGTCGATCTCCGGGAAAATGATCTGTTCCTTGACGCCCAGGCTGTAGTTGCCGCGGCCGTCGAAGGCGCGCGGGCTCAGGCCGCGGAAATCGCGGATGCGGGGGATGGCCACGTTGATCAGCCGGTCGAGAAACTCGTACATCCGCTCGCGCCGCAGGGTCACCATGCACCCGATGGCCAGGTTTTCCCGGATCTTGAAGTTGGAGATGGCCTTGCGCGAACGTGTAACCACGGGTTTCTGGCCGGCGATCTTGGTCAGGTCCTCCACAGCGTGTTCGATGATCTTCTTGTCGGCGACCGCCTCGCCCACGCCCATGTTGAGCGTGACCTTGATGATGCGCGGCACCTGCACGGCATTCTTGAAGCCGAACTGTTTCATCAGGCCGGGAATGACCTTGCGGCGATAAAAATCTTGCAGTCGGGCGGTCATGATCGATCCTGTCCTCAGACGTCAACGACTTCGCCGTTGGATTTGAAATACCGCACCTTGCGACCGTCGGCCAGCACCCGGATGCCGACGCGATCCGGCTTCTTGGTCGCCGGGTTGTAGAGGGCGACATTGGCGGCGGCGATGGGCGCCTCCTTCTCCAGGATGCCGCCGGGCTGGTTCGCCTGCGGATTCGGACGGGTGTGACGCTTGATCATATTGACGCCCTCCACCACCACGCGGCCGTCGTCCAAAAGGCGCAGAACCTTGCCGCGCTGGCCGCGACTGCGGCCCGTGCGCACAATGACCTCATCTCCTCGCTTCAATTTCTTCATGGTGGTCTGATCCATCTTCCTTACAACACTTCCGGCGCCAGCGACACGATGCGCATGAACTGTTCGCCGCGCAGTTCGCGGGTCACCGGCCCGAAGATGCGGGTGCCGATGGGCTGCAATTGGTTGTCCAGCAACACTGCGGCATTGCCGTCAAAGCGGATGATCGAGCCGTCGGGTCGGCGCACGCCCTTCTTGGTGCGCACCACCACGGCGTTGAACACGTCGCCCTTCTTGACCTTGCTGTTCGGGATCGCCTCCTTGATCGACACCTTGATGAGGTCGCCGATGCCGGCATAACGGGCCTTGGTGCCCTTCAACACCTTGATGCAGAACAGGCGGCGTGCGCCGCTGTTGTCGGCGGCGTCCAGCACGGTGGTCATCTGTATCATGGTTGGTCCCTCATCATCCCGTGGCGGCGCTCAATCCTGCGCGGCCGCCCGTTCCACGATCTTCTGCAGGCGCCAGCGCTTGCGCCGCGAGATCGGACGGCATTCTTCTATCGCCACCGTGTCGCCTTCCTTGCAGGTGTTGTCGGCGTCGTGCGCCAGAAATTTGCTCGACCGCTGGATGTATTTTTTGTACAGCGGGTGCGTCACCACGCGTTCGACCCGCACGGTGATGGTCTTGTCCATCTTGGTGCTGACCACCTGGCCGATCAGCACACGGCGGTTCGCGGGATGATTGGCGGTCGTTTCAGTCATGTTTTGCCACCCTTGAGTCTCTGCTCGTGCATGATCGTCTTGATGCGCGCGATGTCGCGGCGCACCTGGCGCACCTGGCTGGGGCGCGCCACGGCCTGCCCCGTGCCCTGCTGCATGCGCAGGCTGAACTGTTCGCGGTGCAGATCCATGAGCAGGCTGTTCAGTTCCGCCGCTGTCTTCTGGCGTAATTCCTGGGCACGCATTTACAGCACCGTCCTTGCCATGAATGTGGTTTTCACCGGCAGCTTGGCCGCCGCCAGCCGGAACACCTCCCGGGCCTCGGCCTCGGTCATCCCCTCCATTTCGTAGAGGATGCGGCCGGGCTGGACCTGGGCCACCCAGTATTCCACCGCGCCCTTGCCATTGCCCATGCGCACTTCCAGCGGTTTCTTCGAGATCGGCTTGTCCGGAAAAACGCGGATCCACACCTTGCCGCCGCGTTTCATCTGATGCGTGATCACGCGCCGCGCCGCCTCGATCTGGCGGGAAGTCAGGCGCCCGCTGGAGGTGGCCTTGAGGCCGTACTCGCCGAAGCTGACCCGGCAGCCCTTGTGGGCAATGCCCGGGTTGCGCATCTTGTGCTGTTTGCGGTACTTGACCTGTTTGGGCTGCAACACGATGAATTCTCCCCGGCCTATTCCGTCGCTGCCGCCGGTTCGGCGTGCTCGGCGGTTTCCGCCCCGGTGGTCTCATCGCCAGCCAGAATCTCGCCCTTGAAGATCCACACCTTGACACCGATCACGCCATAGGTGGTCTTGGCCTCGGCGAAACCATAATCGATGTCGGCGCGCAGCGTGTGCAGCGGCACCCGGCCTTCGCGGTACCATTCTGTGCGCGCGATCTCGGCGCCGTTCAGCCGGCCGGCGACGGTGATCTTGATGCCCTGGGCGCCGAGTCGCAGCGCGTTCTGCACCGCGCGCTTCATGGCGCGCCGGAACATGATGCGCTTTTCCAGTTGATGCGCAACGCTCTCCGCCACCAGATAGGCATCGAGTTCAGGCTTGCGGATCTCCTCGACATTGAGCGTCACTGGCACACCCATCATGTCCGTCACCTTCTTGCGCAGCGCCTCGATGTCCTCGCCCTTCTTGCCGATGACGATGCCCGGGCGCGCGGTGTGGATGACGATGCGGGCATTGTGCGCCGGACGCTCGATCTGGATGCGGCTGACCGAGGCCTGCGCCAGCTGCTTGCGCAGGAACTCACGCACCTTGAGATCGGTATTCAGGTAATCGGCGTAATGTTTGGAGTCGGCATACCACTTCGAGGTCCAGTCCTTGACGATGCCCAGACGAATGCCGATCGGATTGACTTTTTGTCCCATAAGCCCTGACCGTCCTATTTTTTCTCGTCCAGCGTGATCATCACGCGGCTCGTGCGCCGCAGAATGCGATCCGCCCGGCCGCGTGCGCGCGGGCGCAGCCGCTTCATGGACGGCCCCTGATCCACCAGAATCGTGGTGACCTTGAGCACGTCGATGTCGGCGCCGTCATTGTGCTCGGCGTTGGCCAGCGCGGATTCCAGCGCCTTTCTGACGATGCCCGCCGCCTTCTTGTTGCTGAATTTGAGCAGGTTCATGGCCCGATCCACGGGCAGGCCACGCACCTGATCGGCAATCAAACGCAGCTTCTGCGCCGAGATGTGGGCATTGCGGTACAAGGCATGCGTAGCCATGGCTAGACCTCCACCTTCTTGCCGACGGCGGAATGGCTGCGGAAGATGCGCGTGGCCGCGAATTCACCCAGCTTATGGCCGACCATGTTCTCGGTGATGTACACCGGTACGTGCTGCTTGCCGTTGTGCACGGCGATGGTGAACCCCACCATGTCGGGCACGATAAGCGAGCGGCGCGACCAGGTCTTGATCGGGCGCTTGTCATTGCTGGCACGCGCCTTTTCCACCTTGGCAGCCAGGTGATGATCGATGAATGGACCTTTGCGAACTGAGCGTGGCATGGAATTTCCCTAGCGGTCGTTGCGGCGGCGGATGATCATGGATGCCGTGCGTTTGTTCTTGCGGGTCTTGTACCCCTTGGTCGGCTGGCCGTGCGGGGTCACCGGATGGCGGCCGCCGGAGGTCTTGCCTTCACCGCCGCCGTGCGGATGGTCAACCGGGTTCATCGCCACACCACGCACCGTCGGGCGGATGCCGCGCCAGCGCGTCGCGCCGGCCTTGCCGAGCGAGCGCAGCGAATGCTCCATGTTGCCGGCCTCGCCGATGGTGGCCCGGCAATCGACCGGTACCTTTCTGGTCTCGCCGGAACGAAGCCGCAGCGTGGCGTAGCCGCCTTCGCGCGCCACCAGTTGCACGCCGGCGCCAGCGGCGCGGCCCAGCTGGGCGCCTTTGCCCGGCTTCATCTCCACGCAATGCACGGTGGTACCCACGGGGATGTTTCGCAGTGGCAGGCTGTTGCCGGCCTGTATGGGTGCCTCGGCACCGGATTGCAGCGTGTCGCCCGCCTGTACGCCCTTGGGCGCGATGATGTAGCGGCGCTCGCCATCGGCGTAGATCAACAGCGCGATGTGTGCGCTGCGGTTGGGATCGTATTCCAGCCGTTCGACCTTCGCCGGCACGCCGTCCTTGTCGCGCTTGAAATCGATCAGGCGGTAAAGCTGTTTGTGCCCGCCGCCGATGTGCCGCACCGTCTGGCGGCCGAAGTGATTGCGGGCGCCGGTCTTGTTTTTGTGCGTGACCAGCGAGGACTCCGGCCGACCCTTGTGCAATTCAGGCGTGACCAGCTTGACGACCGCGCGGCGTCCGGGGGAGGTGGGATTGACCTTGACCAGTGGCATGATGGCGTCTCTATCGTCAGGGGGCCGCGCCAAATTCGATGTTGAAGCCCGGCTTCAGGCGCACATAGGCCTTTTTCACACCGCCGCGCCGGCCGGGCCGGTTGCGGAAATATTTGATCTTGTCGGGATTGCGGCAGACCTGCACCGCGGCGACCTGCACCTTGAACATGAGCTCCACCGCCTGTTTGATGTCGGCCTTGGTGGATTGCGGCTGCACGGCAAATACATAATGAGTGTCGGCCACGCGTGTGATCTTCTCCGACACCAGCGGCCCGACCAGCACGTTCATCAGTTTCTCGGCGTTCATTTGAGCCGCGCCTCCAGTTGTGTAAGCGCCGCCTTGGTGGCGATTACCTTGTCGAAATGCACCAGGCTCACCGGATCCAGTTCACGGGCCTCCAGCGCGTCCACGCCGGGGATGTTGCGCACGGCCAGCGCCAGATTCCTGTCCATCTTGTCCGTCACCAGCAGCGCGGACTCCAGCTTGAATTCGTGCAGCCGCGCGGCCAGATTCTTGGTCTTGTGCGACTCCAGGACCAGGGAATCCACCACCAGCAGGCGATCCTTGCGCACCAGTTCGGAGAGGATGGAGCGCATGGCCTGGCGGTAGGATTTGCGATTGACCTTCTGTTCGTAGTTGCGCGGCCGGGCGGCAAAGGCGCGGCCGCCGTGGCGCCACAACGGCCCGCGCGTGGTGCCGGCGCGGGCGCGGCCGGTACCTTTCTGTTTCCACGGCTTGGTATTGCCGCCGCTGACCTCGGCGCGGGTCTTCTGCTGCTTGGTGCCGGCGCGGGCGGCGGCCATGTACGCCGTCACCACCTGATGAATCAGCGGTTCGTTGTATTCCGCCGCAAACACGGCGTCAGCCACCGACACGCTGCCCGTCTTCTTCTTGCCGGTATCGAACAGGCCCAGTTCCATGGTCTTATCTCCGCACCTTGGTGGTGGGGCGGATCAGCACGTTGCCGCCACGCGCGCCCGGCACGGCACCGGTGACCAGGATCAACTGGCGATCCTTGTCCACGCCGACGACTTCGAGGTTCATTGCGCTGCGGCGCACGTTGCCGAGATGTCCGTACATGCGTTTGCCCTTGAACACGCGGCCCGGTGTCTGGCGCTGGCCGGTGGAGCCCGGGGTACGGTGCGACAATGAATTACCGTGGGTGGCATCGCCGGAGGCAAAGTGGTGCCGCTTGATGGTGCCGGCGAAGCCCTTTCCGATCGTGGTGCCGGCCACGTCGACCTTCTGCCCTGCCTTGAATAATTCCACGGTGAGGGTCTGGCCGGCGGCCAGGTCCTTGCCTTCGCCATCGGCCAGGCGCAGTTCCACAAAACCTTCGCCCGCCTCGACCGCGGCCTTGGCCAGCACGCCGGCGGTGGGCTTGTTCACGCGGTTCTGCTTGCGCCGGCCATAGGTCACCTGCACGGCGCGGTAGCCATCGTTATCCGTCGTCTTGACCTGGGTGATACGGTTGGGCAGCACCTCGATCACGGTCACGGGCACGGCGGCGCCGCTATCGTTGAAGATAGTGGTCATTCCGCATTTTCGTCCGACGATTCCGAGCGCCATGATTGCCGTCTCTAAACTGTCTTCATTCAATTCAATTTAATCTGCACATCCACGCCGGCCGCGAGTTCCAGCTTCATCAACGCGTCCACCGTCTTGTCGGTGGGATTGACGATGTCCAGCAGCCGCTTGTGCGTGCGGATTTCATACTGGTCGCGCGCGTCCTTGTCCGCATGCGGCGAGATCAGGATCGTGAACCGCTCCTTCTTGGTCGGCAGCGGGATCGGCCCCTTGACCTGCGCGCCGGTGCGCTTGGCCGTCTCGACGATCTCGCGCGTCGACTGATCGATCAGCCGGTGATCGAAGGCCTTGAGCCGGATGCGGATGGTTTGCTGGTTCATGGGCGTGGCACTTTTCCGTTCCCGATCATCACTCGATAATCTTCGCCACCACGCCGGCGCCCACGGTGCGCCCGCCCTCGCGGATGGCAAACCGCAAGCCCTCTTCCATCGCAATCGGGTTGATGAGCTTGACCACGAGTTTGATGTTGTCCCCGGGCATCACCATCT
>DATJVC010000035.1 GCA_035501935.1 Gammaproteobacteria bacterium
AACAATCCTTTGCAGACGGTCAACGGCGACTTTTACCGGAGGTGATGCGTCATGGGACGACTGACTCACCTGGACATAAAGTATAGTTCAAAATCGAGAGGCGTGCCACCACTGCGTGCTAGCACGCCTTCATCTGACAGCACCCTGCCCCCGCAGTTATGGTCTAGAGCTCGTTACGAAGCATGGGTCATCATGGGTCATGGGGCTCGAGCTTTCGTGAGATGGAAAGTTCTCGGGCCGTTGCTGCGTTTCTGTGAGAGACACTGTGGTGAAGGAGTGCCGGTGTGGTTACACGTTTTCGTCGCCGGTCTGTACTGGTCAGCAGAAGACGCGGAAATAGATATCGATGCATGCTGGCTTGTAGAGGAAGCGTGGCGACGTGAGCAGCTGAGAATTACAGGCGAGGAGCTATGTATATTATGTTAAATATTGTAAACGTAAGGCGATAAGTTTGGCAAAAGGTCAGCAAAGAGTTTACAGATTTGTGCATGGGGAAATACAGGTACTACCCTACCTCAGGATACTTGCCAGCGAGTAACTGCAAAAGAGGCGCCGCGCGCGCCAGTATAATGTTGTTTAATTTACCAGCCGGAAACAGTGCTGATTATCGTCAATGAATACTTCCTGCGTTGTAAGCTGATGCATCGAGGTCGTTGATGGTTGCGAGCCTGAGCCTGTAGCCTACTCGGCTCGATGACCAGAGCGTGCCACCACCTTCTAATATATAATTCGGCACTGCGAGTGAGGGTATTAGTTGTGGGCGGATCTAACGATAATTATGTAGTATTGCTAAGCCCAAGTACGCCAGAAGAACTTTTAATGGCCTTGAAAGAATGTGTGGTGGATACGGAGTCTGGTCCAGTTGTTGTTTCATCAATTTTTGAGGTCGGGAATTGTTTCGTCGGTCTAAATATACTTCGTATTAAAGAAAAAACCCGTTTTAAGGTTCATATTCCCATCTCATGTGTTTTGGGCGTAGCAGACGCTTCTGAGGTAAAGAATCCATTTGGGTTTACCGGACTCTCGAGTTAGTGCCCTGCGTCGTTGATGGTTGCTAATCTGAGCCTGGTACGCCGGGCGTAGGTGGGGGGGTACGCTACCCTGCGCGGCCAGTCTTTGGTTTTCGTACCCAGGAAGATTTGAATTCAAGGAATAGAATGAGCCCCAGCAATAACACATGCACCCACCACAGTCCGATATAAGGGGATAAATCGCCGCGCTTGAGGATGCTGCGCGAAATGCCCAGCAGGTTGCTGTAGGTGAAGTAAAGCAGGATGCCCGTCAATATCACTCCGTAGCGATTAGTGCGGCCGGCCTGCCGGGCCAGCACCACCGCCAGCGCGGACAGCAGTAAAACGGAGATCGGCGTGGATATGCGCCACTCCAGTTCCGCCTGGTACAGGGGATTGTCGCTGCCACTGATCAGCTCGGCCGTGGGCACCGCCTTGCTGCTCTCCACCCCCTGGTCCTTGTCATCACGTTCTATGCGTACGCCGAATTTCTCATATTGGGTCACTTCATAGTCGGCCCGCCCCGGCGTGCCATCGTAACGGGTGCCGTGATTGAAGACCACGAAACGGTTGCCCGTCTTGTCCTCCACCGCCAGATAGGCGCGATCGGCCGCGAGCACGGCCTCCTTGTTCTGATCATGGTTCTGCAAAAAGACATTCTCCATGGTCTGTTTGTCGTCAGACATCTTTTCCACAAACAGCACGCGATCGCCGTTGCTGAATTCCTTGAAGCGGCCGGGACTGATACCACTGATATCGGACTCCTCCTGGGCATGCGCCTCCAGTTCCTTCATTTTGTATGTTGCCCATGGATTGCTGAACAGTGACATTACCGCCAGCACCAGCGCGACGATGATGGCGAAGCGGCGCACGGTGCTCTGCAGAAATGACGCGCCCAGCCCCGCGCCGGCAATGGCGATGATTTCGTTGTCGCGCTGCATGCGGCCCAGGGCCATGAGGATGGATACGAAAAAGCACAACGGCACCAGCAGGGTCAGCGATTGCAGGACAATCAACCCCACCAGGGTCAGGATGGCGTCGGCGCTGATTTTCCCCGCCGCGGCTTCGGAGAGGTAATTGACCAGGCTGCGACTGATAAAGATGAGCAACAGCAGCACGAACACCGCCGCAAAGACATGGAGGATCTCGCGCGTCAGGTAGCGTTGCAGGATCACGTAATCGCCGGCGGCCGGTAGGCGGTTCAAGTGAGATTTCGTTTAGAATAACATTTTTCCAGCCAAGAACGCCTCGGAATGACCGAAATATCCCGCCCCCGCGCCCCCCCATTGAGTGTGGTGATCCCCGTGCACAATGAATCGGCGTGCATCGGAACATTGATCGGCGAAATCGAACGCGCGCTCCCTGACGCAGACCGGCGCGAAATCATCGTGGTGGACGACGCCAGCACGGATGCCACTCCAGAGGCGCTGGCGCGATTGCAAAAGGACCTGCCCGGCCGGCTGCGCGTACTGCGCCACGATCGCCAATACGGTCAGAGTGCGGCGCTACGCACGGGTGTCACCGCGGCGCGCCATGATTTGATCGTGACTCTGGACGGCGACGGGCAGAACGATCCCGCGGATATCCCACGATTATTGGCGGTGTACGCTGCTTCCCCGACGGGGGCGGTCATGGTCTGCGGGCAAAGGCTGCGGCGGCAGGATTCGTGGCTGAAAAGGTTCGCCTCGCGTGTCGCCAATGGCATACGCTCCGGGCTGCTGGGTGACGGAGTGCCCGACACCGGCTGCGGTCTGAAGCTGTTCCCGCGCGAACTGTTCCTGCGCCTGCCCTGGTTTGATCACATGCACCGTTTCCTGCCGGCGCTGGTGTTGCGCGACGGAGGGCGTGTGGAAAAGGTGGCGGTGAATCACCGCCCGCGGGCGGCGGGACGGACCAAATACGGCATTCACAACCGGCTGTGGGTCGGGGTTGTCGATCTGCTCGGCGTGCTCTGGTTGCAGCGCCGCGGCAGGGTCACGCACAACAAAGAAATGGAGTGAGGCAATGAACATGGATTACATATTGGGATTCCTTGGACTGCTGCATGACAAATGCGGCAACCTTCTCACCGCACACGAGATCACCTGGATCGTGATCGGCTTCGCGGGCCAGAGTCTGTTTTTCGCGCGCTTTCTGATCCAGTGGCTGGCAAGCGAAAAGGCGAAACGCAGCGTCGTGCCGACGGCGTTCTGGTACTTCAGCATCGGCGGCAGCCTGGTCCTGCTGCTGTACGCCCTGCACCGCGCCGATCCGGTGTTCATCCTCGGCCAGTCGCTGGGCTGCTTCATCTATCTGCGCAATCTGCAACTCATCCACAGGCACCACGGAGCAATCGGCTAGAGTCTGCCCCGGAAATCCACGCATGCCCTGCCCCGCTCCCGCCCACCCTGCCCGCTGTTCGCGGACGGGTCTGCTCCTGCTGCTGATCATGGCCGCCCTGATCGGCGCCTCATACAGCGTCAGTCCGCCGCCGGAAGGCCACGAGGCCTATGTACTGCAAACCACGCGCGAGATGGCGACGCGCCACGACTGGATCGTGCCCTATTTCAACGGCGCGCCGCGTCTCAATAAACCGCCGCTCAATTACTGGCTGACGGGCGCCGCGGTGGCGCTGGGCGGCGCCGCGGACGTCGCGCCGATCCACGGCCGCGTACCGTCCATCCTCGCGGGCCTCGGCCTGTGTTTGGTGACGTTCTGGCTGGCGCGGGTGCTCTTCGAACGGCGCACCGCCTTGTTCGCACTGGCGATCATGGGCACCAGCGCGGGCTTCTATTCCTATGCGCATGACGCCCGGCCGGACATGCTGTACGCATTTCTCTGCGCACTCGGTTATACCAGCTTCCTGCACGCCCTTTACACCCGCAGTTCACAGGCGCGATGGCCGTGGCTGATGTGGCTGAGTTACGCGCTGGCCACGTTGTCCAAGGGTCCGCACGTACCGGCGATGCTGTTGCTGGCGCAGTTTTTGATTGCCCGCCGGCATGGCCTGGGCTGGCGGCAGATATCATCGGCAATCAGGCCGGTTGCGGGTCTATTGCTGCTTCTGCTGCTGACCGTGCCGTGGTGGTGGGTTCTGAATCACCGGTTGGGGGGCGCCGGGCTGCGGGGCACGCAACTGGGCGGCTCGCTGCTCGTGATCCATCCGCTGAACGTGCTGGGCTTCTATTACTTCTACCGCACCTGGCAGTTGTGCCTGCCGTGGGTGGCGCTGTGGCCCGCCCTCCTCGTCCTCATGGTGTCGTATAAAAACTGGACCGCGCCGGTGCGCGATTTGATGACATTGATATTGATCCCCGCCGTCCTGCTCGGGTTCGGCACCCAGTCGCGCTGGTTTTACATGCTGCCGGTCTTCCCGGCCATCATCACGCTCATGGCGCTCGCCACGCAAAGAAGTTTTACGGCGGGCTGGCTGTGGAGCCGCCATCACTGGCTGGTGCCGGTGCACGCCGGATTTTTTCTGCTTGCGTTGCTGGCGACGTGGCGCCACCCGCCATTGATAAAGGCTTCGGATCATCCGGCGCTGCTGGTGAACATGGGCGTGATCCTTGGGCTCGCGGGAATATGGTATTGGCTGCGCCGCCGCTGGCGTGATCCGGCGCTGGACTTGCTCATCTGCGCGTTGATATTCGCCAGCGTGTACCTCAATCCGGGGTTGCAGCGGGTGCTGTGGAGCCAGGAACGGTACGAACGCGCCGAACTGGCGCGAACCGCCGCCACTGACGCCGCCAGCCATTACATCCCGCTCATCTTCTGGGGAACGAACCCGGATATCTATTCCTACTACTCGAAGAACGGGCCGGTGAAGCTCGTCGCCTCGGTGAACGAGATAGACGCTTTTCTATCACAACGCAAACTGCGGGGCGCCGTGCTCATCCTGTTGAGCGGGAATGTTTCCCAACTGCCGCCGCAATGGCATCCACAGACCCTCGGCTCCATCCCCGGCAAACCCACATATGCCACCTCCGTCGTGCGCCTGCAACCGCAATCCTGATCGCTTCCGCAAATGACAGCCCGTCCACCCGCCACATCCCACGCCTCCCGGATTGAACATCTGCATGCGCTGCTGAAGCAACGCATTCTCATTCTGGATGGCGCCATGGGCACCATGGTGCAATGTCAGCATCTGGGCGAGCAGGACTATCGCGGCAAGCGATATGATCACTGGCACGGCAAGGACCTCAAAGGCAACAACGAACTGCTGGTGCTGACCCAGCCCGCCGTCATCGAGGGCATACACAGCGCGTACCTCGAGGCTGGCGCGGATATCATCGAGACCAATACCTTCAACGCCACCGTCCTGTCGCAGCAGGAATATTTTTTCAAGAGCCAGGAAGGCAAGCGCAAGGATCAGGCCCATTTTGACGCGGCGTTGGACGACACCACGCTGAATGAACTGATTCGAGATCTGAACATCGCCGCCGCCCGCGTCGCGCGCGCCGCCGCCGACAAGGTGGCGCAGAAGACCGGACAACCGCGCTTCGTCGCCGGCGCCCTGGGCCCAACCCCGGTCAGCGCCTGCACCGTCGTTGACGTCAACGATCCGGGCTTCCGCCCCATCCGCTTCGACCAGCTGCGCCGCGCCTACGCGGAACAGGTGCGCTGGTTGATCAAGGGCGACGTGGACGTGCTGTTGGTGGAAACCATATTCGACACGCTCAACGCCAAGGCGGCGTTGTTCGCCATAGAGGAGGTCTTCGAGGAATTGAACGTCCGCCTGCCGGTGATGATATCCGGCACCATCACCGATCGCGCAGGCCGCACGTTGAGCGGCCAGACGGTCGAGGCGTTCTGGAACTCCATGCGCCACGCCCGGCCGCTGAGCATCGGGCTCAACTGCGCGCTGGGGCCGGACCTGATGCGCCCCTTCATCGAGGAGCTTTCGAGCAAGGCGGATACGTATCTATGCGCGTATCCGAACGCCGGCCTGCCCGATCCGCTGCTGCCCACGGGTTTCCCCGAGACGCCGGAGACACTGGCGCCGCAACTGCAGGAATGGGCGCAGGCGGGTTTCCTCAACATCGTCGGCGGTTGCTGCGGCACCACGCCCGATCACATCCGCAGGATCGCAGAGTCCGTACGCGAGTTGCCGCCGCGCAAGATTCCGACTGTCGAGCGGCATTGCCGGCTGAGCGGCCTGGAGGCGCTGACCATCACGCCGGACACCAACTTCGTCAACATCGGCGAGCGCACCAACGTCGCCGGTTCGCCCAAGTTCGCGGAACTCATCAAGACTGGCAAGTTCGAGGAGGCCGTGGCCGTCGCCAAGCAGCAGGTCGAGAACGGCGCGCAGGTCATCGACATCTGCATGGACGAGGCCATGCTGGACTCGGAGAACGCCATGCGCCGCTTCGTCAATCTCATCGCCGCCGAGCCGGACATCGCCAAGGTGCCGGTGATGATTGATTCCTCCAAATGGACGGTGCTGGAGGCCGGTCTGCAATGCGTGCAGGGCAAGGGCATCGTCAATTCGATCAGCCTCAAGGAGGGTGAAGAGGTATTTGTCAGGCACGCCAGGGCGGTGCGTCGTTATGGCGCCGCCGCCGTGGTCATGGCGTTCGATGAGAAGGGCCAGGGCGACACCACCGAACGCCGCTTTGAAATCTGCAAGCGCTCCTACGACATCCTGACCATGAAGCTGGGCTTCCCGCCGGAGGACATCATCTTCGATCCAAACGTATTGACGGTCGCCACCGGCATGGAGGAGCACAACAACTATGCCCTCTCTTATTTCGAGGCCACCCGCGAAATCAAGCATCGCCTGCCGCACGCGCTGGTGAGCGGCGGCGTCAGCAACGTGTCGTTTTCCTTCCGCGGCAACAACCCCGTGCGCGAGGCCATGCACGCCGCCTTCCTCTACCACGGCATCAAGGCCGGCATGGACATGGGCATCGTCAATGCCGGCCAGCTCGGCATTTACGAAGAGATCCCCAAAGACCTGCTGGAACGGATTGAGGACGTGCTGCTCAATCGCCGGCCTGACGCCACCGAACGGCTGGTCGAAGTTGCAGAAACCGTCAGGGGCACGGCCAGGGGCAGGCAGGAGGAAGACGCCTGGCGCAAGCTCAGTGTCGGCGGGCGGCTGAAGCACGCCCTGGTCAAGGGCATCACCGATTACATCGAGCAGGACACCGAAGAGGCCCGCACCCAACTCGGCCGCCCGCTGGCGGTCATCGAAGGTCCGCTTATGGACGGCATGAACGTCGTCGGCGATCTGTTCGGCGCCGGCAAGATGTTCCTGCCGCAGGTGGTCAAGAGCGCGCGCGTCATGAAAAAGGCCGTGGCCTATCTGATCCCATTCCTCGAGGAGGAAAAGAAAAGGAATCCCGGCGGCAGCCGCAGCGCGGGGCGCATCGTCATGGCCACCGTCAAGGGCGACGTGCACGACATCGGCAAGAACATCGTCGGCGTCGTGCTCCAGTGCAACAACTTCGAGGTCACCGATCTCGGCGTCATGGTGTCCTGCGACAGGATTCTGGAAACGGCGAAGGAGATCAAGGCCGACCTCGTCGGCCTCTCCGGCCTCATCACGCCGTCGCTGGACGAAATGGTGCACGTGGCGAGGGAAATGACGCGGCTCAATTTCACCCTGCCGCTTTTGATCGGCGGCGCCACCACCTCCAAGGCGCATACCGCCGTCAAGATCGATCCCAACTACAAGCCGCCGGTCGTGCACGTCAAGGACGCCTCGCGCGCCGTCGGCGTGGCCACCAGTCTCATCAGCAAGGACCTGCGCGCCAACTTTGTTGAGAAACTGCGCGCCGACTACGACAGCGTGCGCGAGCGTCATCGCGACAAGCAGGCACGCGTGGAATGGCTCTCGTTGGCAGAAGCGCGCGCCAACAAGCTGCCGATCGACTGGACGAGCCATGCCCCTTCCCGCCCGCGGCAGCTTGGCATACAAGTGTTCAGGGAATATCCGCTCGACGACCTGGCTTCTTACATCGACTGGACGCCGTTCTTCATGACCTGGGAACTGGCCGGAAAATATCCCCGCATCCTCGACGATAAAGTCGTCGGCAGGGAGGCGCGCAAGCTTTATGAAGACGCGCAAACCATGCTGAACCGCCTCATCGCGGAGAAGTGGCTCACGGCGCGTGCGGTCATCGGGCTCTTTCCCGCCAACACCGTCGGCGAGGACGACATCGAGATTTACACCGACGACTCGCGTCGCGGCGAGTTGACGGTGATTCATTCGCTGCGTCAGCAGCAGAAAAAACCGGATGGACAGGCGAACCTGGCGCTGGCGGATTTCATCGCGCCCAAGGAATCGGGTGTGCCGGACTACATCGGCGCCTTCGCAGTCACCGCGGGTCTCGGCGCTGAAGAACACGTCAAGCGCTTTGAGCAGGCGCACGACGATTACAGCGCCATCATGGTCAAGGCGCTGGCCGACCGGCTGGCGGAGGCGTTCGCTGAACACCTGCACGAGCGTGTGCGCAGGGAATTCTGGGCCTACGCCGCCGGAGAGTCATTGGACAACAAGGCGCTGATTGACGAGAAATACCAGGGCATACGCCCCGCGCCCGGTTATCCCGCCTGTCCGGATCACACCGAGAAGGCGCTGTTGTGGCGGCTGCTGGACGTGGAGAAGGCCACCGGCATGAAAATCACCGACAGCTTCGCGATGTATCCCGCCGCCTCCGTCAGCGGCTGGTATTTCTCGCATCCCAAGGCGCGCTATTTCGGTCTGGGCAGGATCAACGTGGATCAGGTGCACGACTACGCCAGACGCAAGGGCATGGACGTGAAGACCGCCGAACGCTGGCTCTCCCCCGTCCTCGGCTACGACACCGACTGATCGCCGAGTATTTTGCGAAAGAAGAATACGGCGAGAATGCAACCCGCGATCTGCGCAATGATGAATCCGGGCGCGTCGACGGGCCGGATGCCAGTGAAGGTATCGGTCATCGATCGGGCAATCGTCACCGCCGGGTTGGCAAAGGATGTCGACGACGTAAACCAGTATCCCGCCGTGATATAGGCGCCCACCGCCGCGGGGACGGCGGCTGGTCTGTGCCGTGAACAGCAGAAAATTACCGTCAGCAGTCCGAAGGCCGCCAGCGATTCACTGAACCATTGCGACATGCCGGTTCTGGCGTGATGGGAGGCGGAATACAGCGGAAGCTCGAACATGAAGTGGGTGGCGACGACGCCGGCGGTCCCACCAATGCACTGTGCCAGGACATATGGCCATGCCAGACTCCACGACATCCGGCCCAGCCATGCTTCAGACAAGGTGACGAGCGGATTGAAATGCGCGCCGGAAATGCCGGCGAATGTGGAAATCAACGCATACAGGCCGGCGCCGGTCGCCAGGGAATTGGCCAGAAGCGTACTGGCGGTGTTGCCGCCGGACAACCGCTCACCCATGATTCCGGAGCCGACGATGGTGGACAGCAATAAAGCCGTACCGACGAACTCGGCTGTTACCCGCGACAAGGCCGTGTTCACGTCGTCCGGCCTATCTCATCCAGTTGCTTTTTCAGGGCGAGATCATCAAGCGCATCGATCGGCAGGCTGGTAAAAATCCGGATTCGCGTGGTCAATTGGGTGAAGGCCAGCCAGAAACCGCGACGTTTCTCTTCCTCACTGCCTATTATCTTCACGGGATCCGGTATTCCCCAATGCGCGGTCATGGGCTGGCCTGGCCATATGGGGCACGCCTCCTTCGCTGCGGTATCGCAAACCGTGAATACAAAATCCATCCGGGGGGCCTTCGGATCTGCAAATTCGTCCCACGACTTGCTGCGGTAAACGGCCGGGGGTAACCCGAGCGTTGCTATTTGTTCCAGCGCCAGCGGATTCACCCTGCCTGCGGGATGGCTGCCTGCGCTGTAGGCGTGGAACCGGCCCTTGCCGATGGAATTAAGGATGGCCTCGGCCATGATGCTGCGGGCCGAGTTACCCGTGCACAGAAACAGGACGTTATAAATTTTGCCTGCCATTTTGTCTTCTCCGTGATTTTGTGACCGGGACGCTGGCCATTCCGCATTCCTGCCCGCCGCAGCAGTTTTCGGTCAGATACTCAACCAGCGAATTCATGTGGTCGAAATTCGCCGAGTAATAGATGAAACGACCGTCCTGCCGTGCGTCAATGAGGCCGGCATGAACCAGTTCCTTCAAATGAAACGAGAGCGTGGCATTGGGCACGCCCAGCTTCTCCGCAATCGTTCCCGGCGCCAGTCCATTCGCGCCTTTCTGGACCAGCAGGCGAAAGATATTCAGACGTGTGTCCTGGGCGAGGGCTGACAGCGAGGCAACGGCATTCAACGGTTTCATATTTCCATAATAATGGAAATATATGACAAAATAATGAACAGGGATCGTTACGGAAAAATGTTGTATAAATAATTAAATACTATTGCCTTGATTCATAAAACGACCTTTAATCTGCATATATTCCGGCCAGACAAATCAACAAACCAAGGGTGAACGATGATCCGAGAATGGACACGCGGAGAATATACAATCAGCTCCGATCGACAGAGACTCAACATCGACGTGATTCATGGCTTCCTCGTCGACACGTACTGGGCACAGGACCGCACGCGCGAACGCGTGATGCAATCCATCGAGCACTCGCTGCCGTTCGGCCTCTACCATCGCGGGGCCCAGGTTGGATTCGCCCGCGTATTGACGGATTACGTAGTGTTGGCGTTCCTGGCCGATGTGTTCGTCCTGGATCCGCATCGAGGCAGGGGGCTGGGCAGCTGGCTGGTCGAGGTGATTACGACGCTTCCGGAGCTTCGGCAGATACGGCGATGGCTCCTCGGCACGCGCGATGCACATGAGCTGTATCGGAAATTCGGGTTCGCAGAGCCGAGGCAGAACGTCCTCATGGAGCGGGTTGACGTACATAGCGACCGCTCGTCATTCAAGCTGGACGGGTTTTAAACCGTCAGTGCAGAACGGGCGGATGTGACGATGCGCAGCGCCTCTTCGGTCGTGCCGGCGACGGCATTGATATGGCCCATCTTGCGGCCGGGACGGGCCTCCGACTTGCCGTAAAGATGCAGTTTGGCTTCCGGGACGGCGCACAGCCTGTCCCAGCGCGGTTCCCCCCTCCCCCATAAATCACCGAGTATGTTCGCCATCGCCGCGGCGGGTCGCAGCAGCGCGGACGATCCAAGAGGCAATCCGCAAACGCTGCGCACTTGCTGCTCGAATTGACTGGTCACGTGGCCATCGATGGTGAGATGACCGGAGTTGTGCGGCCGCGGTGCCAGTTCATTGACCAGTAATTTGCCGGCGCGGTCCAGGAAAAATTCCACACACAGCACACCGACCACCTCCAGTCCCTCCATCACCGCGCGGGCGATCTCGAAGGCCTCCTTCACGACGGTCGGAGACAAATTGCCCGGTGTCACTGAAGTATCGAGGATGTGATTGCCGTGGGTATTGATCATCGGTCCGTAGAAGACCATTTTGCCGTCGAGTCCACGAGCCGCGATGATCGAGCACTCGTGCTCGAAATCGATGTGGGACTCCAGGATGCATTCCTGATTTTTGAGGCTTTGCCATGCGGTATCGGCCTCTGTGGACTTGAAGATGACGGCCTGGCCCTTGCCGTCGTAGCCGAAGGCCGCGGTTTTGAGAACGGCTGGCACGCCCAGTTTCTGCAACGCAACCGACAGTTCAGCGGAAGTTTGCACCGGCTCAAACGGCGTCAGCGGGATGCCTTGATCGCGCAGCCAGGTTTTCTCGCGCCGGCGATTCTGCGTGGTGTGCAACACCTGCCCGGCCGGCCTCACTGGTGCGTAACGCACCGCCGTTTCCGCCGTGGCCGAAGGCACGTTCTCAAACTCGAACGTCACCACCGCCACGCCCTGCGCGAAACGGGCGATGGCATCCAGGTCTTCGTAGGCCGCGCGCACTTCAACGTCCGCGATCTGTCCGGTGGGTGTATCCGAATCGGGCGACAGCACATTGACGCGATAACCCATGCGCCGGGCGGCGATGGCGAACATACGCCCCAGCTGGCCACTCCCGAGTACGCCGAGAGTGGCGCCCGGAAATATTGGTTTATTCATGGAAGAGAGGCTTTGCGGACGCGCCGGGTCTGCGCATCGCGGAATTTCTGAAGCTTCTTCTGCAACGTTGCGTCCTGCGTGGCGAGTATGCCCGCCGCAAGCAGTCCGGCGTTTTTGGCGCCCGCCTCACCTATCGCCACCGTCGCCACCGGTATGCCGGCAGGCATCTGTGCGATGGACAGCAGCGAGTCAAGGCCGTTCAGGCTCTGGCTGCGCACCGGCACGCCGATGACCGGCAGCAGGGTCTGCGACGCCACCATGCCGGGCAGGTGTGCGGCGCCGCCCGCTCCGGCGATAATCAACTTCAGTCCGCGCCGTTGGGCGGTGCTGGCATATTCCGACATCCAGCCCGGTGTGCGATGCGCGGAGACGATCTGTTTTTCGTGCGCGATGCCGAATTCTTCCAGCACTTCGGATGCCAGTTTCATGGTTTCCCAGTCCGAGCGGCTGCCCATGATGATGCCGACGAGGGGCCGGACGCGTGATTTCTTCGGTTTTTTCCGCTTGTTCATAGAAGGACACCATTATCCCAAATTGAGGGGCGGATTTCGAACCAGATATTCACTCTTGCGAGTCAGCTTGATGCGCGCAGTCGCCAGCGCCTCAACGCAATGAGCGCCCAGATGGCCTCGACCACGCCGAACGGCCAGGCGCCCTGCAAAAAGCCATAGATCGAACCGAGGATACACGAGGCCGCGAATCCAAGAATGAACCATGCACTTTTCTGCTCCAGTGCGTAGCAGATCACCATTGCAGTCACAGCAAACAGGCCGAATGCCGTCAGTGCGTCCATTGATTCAATCCGTACTCGCGAAGAAGCCGGTGACTTCCTCGCGATCATGATACAGTTGTTTGAAGCGTAATGAATGAGGACGACCGCGCAGGCCGGCCTCAATCAGCGCGCGGCAGCGTTGAAATTCTTCGTAGCGGCGTTTCATCGGCAGCTTGAGATTGAAGATCGCGCAGCGGCAGTCACCGCGTTTGAACCATGTTGCCATCAGTTGTGCAATCCGCGACGGCTGCTCCACCATGTCGCACAACAACCAGTCTACGCGGCGGCGCGGCTTGAAGGTGAACCCATCGGCGCGCAGATGTTCCACATCGCCGCTGTTCATCACCCTTCGATCCATTGCACCGTTGTCCACGGCGATGACCCGCAGTCCGCGACGCGTCATCTGCCACGTCCAGCCGCCTGGTGCGGCGCCCAGATCCACCGCTGTCATGCCGGGCTTCAGCAACTGCCTCCGCTCTGTATCAGTAAGAAACACGTACAGTGCCTCTTCCAGTTTGAGTGTCGAGCGACTGGGCGCCGAGACCGGCATCTTCAATCGCGGGATGCCCAATGGCCATGGCGCGCAGGCGTCGGTCAACGCCGCGCCGAGCCACGCGCCGGCGGAGGTGTCGAAAAGGACGTGCAGGCGCGCATCGGCATTGTCTGCCAGACGCTGCATGTCGTTTAAATTCTGCCGGAGGGGTTTGGTCAGGGCGCGTGCCAGGGGCGACAGCACCCGGCCGGCCTGACTGTCGGGATGTTCGATCCAGACATCGCAGAACCGCCCTTCGGCGGGCAGTGCGCGCAACAGTGGGGAAATCCGATCTCCACGCGACAAACCCGTCAGGCGCGCCGTGGCGTGCCACAACTGGCGCGCGAACACCAGGGTCCGCCAGTTGACGCGCGCCAAAGACTCTCGCCACGATATCGCGCCGTCCAGTTTCAACGTGACAAAGGCACTGCCCGCCTCCGCCGTGGTTTCACCATCGGCCAGATCCGCGGCACGCGACTGTTCGACAAGTTCCCGGGCGCATTCCTTTTCAAAGCCGGCGCGGCAATAGGCGATCAAATGTCCCATGTTGGCTTAGAATAACTTTCCGTTTTCCACATGCACAATATCGAATGCGCACAATTCTGACACGCCTATTCAAGTACGCCTGTCTTGTTCTGGTGCTGATGATCGGTATTTCGGTGCTGGCTGTATACGCGATACGCCAGTATCCGCCGCCCACCAGCGCCTTCATGCTGCGCGCGTCAGTGCTGGCGGCCATGGATGGACGCAATGACTATGTCACGCATTATCAATGGATGGACATGGATCGCCTGCCGCCGATTGCGGGCCTGGCGATGGTGGCCGCGGAAGATCAACTTTTCCTGGAGCATCATGGCTTCGATGTGGAATCCATGGAGGAGGCCCTCCAGCGCAACGCGGAGGGCCATCGACTGCGAGGCGCCAGCACCATCAGCCAGCAGGTTGCCAAGAACCTGTTCCTGTGGCCGGGCAGGAGTTTCGTGCGCAAGGGGCTGGAGGCCTGGTTCACTGTGCTGCTGGAATGGCTGCTGCCCAAGCGGCGCATTCTGGAAATTTATCTCAACGTCGCCCAGTTCGGCGAAGGCATTTACGGTGTCACGGCGGCGGCACAGCACTATTTTCACAAATCACCGCTGGAACTCGCGCCCGTCGATTACGCCCTGCTGGCGGCGGTGTTGCCCAATCCGTTGCGTCTGCGGGTGGACAAGCCCTCGATCTACGTGCGCACGCGTCAGATCTGGATATTGGGCCAGATGCGGCATCTGGGACCGGGCTACATGGAGAAACTCTAACGGTGCGCCAGCTGGCTGTGTTTGACCGAATACATAAAGAAAATCACCATGCCGATGATCAGCCAGATCAGGAACCGCCACCAGGTGATCACCGGCAGAAAAATCATCAGGGCGCCGCAGGACAACGCCCCCAGCACCGGGATCAGCGGACTGCCGGGAAGCACGAAGGGCCGCGGCATGTCCGGGTGGGTCCGGCGCATCACGATGACACCTATGCAAACCATGACGAAGGCGGCCAGCGTGCCGATGTTCACCAGCTCCGCCAGTTCGCCGAGCGGGATGAAACCGGCAATCACCATAATGACGAGGCCGCAGATGACGATCACGCGCACCGGCGTGCGGGTGTACCGATTGGCCACCCCCAGCCATGCGGGCAGCAGGCCGTCGCGGCCCATCGCGAAGATGATGCGCGTGAGGCCGTAGTACAGCACCAGCATCACGGTGGTCAGCCCCATGAAGGCGCCGACCGAGACCAGTTTGGTGGCCCATTCGACGCCGACCTGCTCCAGCGCATACGCGACCGGATAGGACACGTTCAGTATTTTGTACGGGACCATGGCCGTCAGCAGGCCGGAAACAATGATGTAGATCACCGTGCAGAATGCCAGCGAACCGATGATGCCGATGGGCAGATCCCGGCGCGGATAGTGCGCCTCTTCCGCCGCCGTGGAAACCGCGTCGAAACCGACGTAGGCGAAGAACACGAGCGATGCGCCGGCCAGGACGCCGATCGGCCTGCCGTCCTCGCCGTGCCCGAACCAGCCGTAGGGCATGAACGGCGTCAGATTTTCCGAATGCACATTGCCCAGGGCGACGACGATGAATACCGCGATCGTGGACAGTTTGATGATGACTGCAATGGTATTGGTGCGCGCGCTCTCCTTGGCGCCGACGACAAGCAACAGCATCAACAGGAAAACGATGCCCATGGCCGGCAGGTTCATGTAACCGCCAAGCTTGGGCGCCTTGGTCAATGTTTCCGGGATCGTGACGTTGACGATGCTCAGCACCTTGCCGAAATAGCCCGACCAGCCGTTGGCCACCGCTGCCACCGACACGCCGTATTCGAGGATCAGATCCCAGCCGATGATCCAGGCGAAGATCTCGCCGAAGGCGGCGTAACTGTAGCCATAGGCGCTGCCACAGCCACCGACGCTCGCCGCCAGTTCCGCATAGGACAGCGCCGCGAAGGCGCAGGCGATGCCGGCGACAACGAATGACAGGACCACCGCGGGGCCGGCCTGCGTCGCCGCCGCGATGCCGGTCAGCACGAAAATACCGGTACCGATGATGGCGCCGATGCCGAGCAACGTGAGATCGAATGCGGTGAGACAGCGGCGCAACCCGCTGCCCGAATAGTCATCACCGGTCAGGGGTTTGGTGCGAAACAGGGAGCGTCGCATCATTATTCTTCAGAGTTTGAATCAGATCTCAACCTGGTAACCGACTTCAACCACGCGGTTCGGCGGCAGGCGGAAGAACCGGGCGGCGCTCAGGGCGTTTCGCGACATTACTGCGAACAGCTGCCGGCGCCAGAGTGACAGCGTCGAAGGCGCCGTTCCCGCAAGTATGGTCTCGCGCCCGAGGAAAAAAGTGGTGTCCATCGGATCGTAGCGAAAATGCGGCGTCACTGTTTCTTCCAGCACGCGCGGGAGGTCCGGACGTTCGAGGAAGCCGTAGTTGACGGTGACCCGGATCAATCCTCCTCCCACTGGTTCGATCTCGATGCGCTCTTCGGGCGGCATGTAGGGAATGCGTTCCGTGTCCACCGTCAGCAGAATCACGGTTTCATGCAGCACCTTGTTGTGTTTCATATTATGCAGCATCGCTCGCGGGATGCCGGCGTTTCTGGCGGTCAGAAACACCGCCGTACCGATCACACGCACGGGCGCATTTCTGCCCGTCAGGCTTTCGAGAAACAATTCGATGCTGAAATGTTCCTCCGCCACCTTGTGTACCAAAAGATCACGCCCTTTCTTCCATGTGTCCATGAGCGTAAAGATTACCACGCCGACAACGACGGGCATCCACCCGCCGGCCGGTATCTTGAGCAGGTTGGAAGTGAAAAATATGGCGTCGATGCCAAGGAAGGGGGTGAGCAGTGTCAGCGCCAACCAACGCGGCCACCGCCATATGCGTCTCGTCACAAAATACAGGAACAGTGTGGTTGCCAGCATGGTGGTGGACACCGCCACCCCGTAGGCCGCCGCCAGCCGGCTCGAATTGCGGAACCCCAATACCAGGGCCGCCGTGCCCAGCATGAACACCCAGTTCACCATCGGCACGTAGATCTGTCCGATGGATTTTGCCGAAGTCTGCTGGACTTCCAGGCGCGGGCAATAACCCAATTGTATCGCGGAATTGGCGACGGAAAAGGCACCGGAGATCGTCGCCTGTGAGGCAATGATCGTGGCCATCGTCGCCAGCAACACCATGGGCAACACGCCCCAGGCGGGCACGGTCTGGTAAAAGAGGTTGCTCGCGGCCTCCGGCGCGCGCAGCAACAATGCGCCCTGACCGAAATAATTCAGCAACAGGCTGGGCAGTGCCACGAAGGTCCACGCGATCTGGATGGGTACGCGCCCAAAATGTCCCATGTCCGCATACAGCGCCTCCCCGCCAGTGACCACCAGAAACACCGAACCCATCACCATGAAGGCCAGCCAGCCATTGTTCGTGAAAAAACCCAGGGCATAGTAAGGGTTGAGCGCCTGTAATACCGCGGGCGTCTGCCAGATGGATTGCAAACCGATGAGCGCCAAAACCATGAACCAGAGCAACACAATGGGGCCGAAGATGCCGCCAATGCGGGCAGTGCCGTAGTGCTGTCCCACATACAGAAGCACCAATATGATTAATGACAACGGAATAATGACAGGATGAAACAGGTGGCTCTCGACCTGCAAACCCTCAACCGCGCTCAACACCGAGATGGCCGGCGTAATCATCGCATCGGCGAACAGCAGCGAAGTGCCGACCAACCCCAGGAAGATGAACAACGGGCGCGCAGGCGCGCGTTTGCGGGTGCGTCCCACCACCAGCGCCATCAATGCCAGGTTACCGCCTTCACCGCGGTTGTCCGCCCGCAACATCAAGGCGACGTACTTTATGGAGATGACCAGTATGAGAACCCAGAAAATCAGCGACAGTATCCCGAGCACGTTATCGTGTGTGATGGAGAGTTGTTCATGCGCAAGGAAACACTCGCGGATGGCATACAATGGGCTGGTACCGATGTCGCCGAACACCACGCCCAGCGCGCCCAGCACCAGATACCGGCTGTATCCGGCGGTATGCTCGCCCCTTATAAATTGCGATGCCGGTCTAGACATGGTGCGTGCGCACCGGAATGGCAATCAATCGCACGAGATGCAAATGGGGATCCGGACCGGCGGGGGATTTCATCAATATTGTTCTTCCGTGGAACTATGAGGGTGGATACGGGCGGTGTGGAATGTCCCACTCATGTCCCTTGAGCATGTAATCCCAATACAAACGCGGCAGGCCGTATTTCTTGAGCAGCCACCATATCAGACGCTCGCGATCCGGCCGGAGAGGGAATGTCGGCGTTACCCTGCCGTCATAACTGAACTCCGCGAGCATGACCGTATTGAGCGAAGTCGTCAGCGGACAGGAGGTGTAGCCATCATAGCCCGGCGATGGCGAACGGCCCGCCGCCATGGCCAGAATGTTGTTCACCACCACCGGCGCCTGTTTGCGGATTGCGGCCGCGGTTTTTGATGTCGGCGCCGAGCTGGCATCGCCCAGACTGAATACGTTTGCGTATTTCACGTGTTGCAGCGTGTTGGGATTTACGTCCACCCAGCCTGCCGCGTTGGCAAACGGGCTTTGTTTGATGAAATCGGGCGCGCTTTGCGGCGGTGTCGCGTGCAGCATTTCGAACTCCATCTCCAGACGCTCCTTCGCGCCATCCCTGCCGGTGCGTTCGAAGGTGGCGATGCGCTTGGCGCCGTTCACCGCCACCAGATTATGTTGCAGGAGAATTTGTATGCCATGGCGGGCGGCAACCTTCTCCAGCGCACTTGAGAAATAAGGCACGCTGAAGAGCGTGGCGGCGGCGCTTAAAAAATGCAGATGGGCATGCGCCATTACACCCCGCCTGCGCCAGTAGTCGGCCGCCAGATAGGCGATCTTCTGCGGCGCGCCGGCGCATTTGATGGGCACCGGCGGCTGGGTGAAAAGCGCGGCACCGCCGCCGAAACTTCGTAGACAGTCCCACGTGTAGGTGACATGGTCGGGCGAATAGTTGCTGCATACACCGTTGCGACCCAGTGCCTCGCGCAAGCCGGCAACCTTGTCCCAATCCAATTGTATGCCGGGGCACAATACCAGATGGTCGTAGTGCACCTGCGGTCCGGCGGCGAGCGCCAGGGTTTGCTGTTCGGGCTGGAAACCGACCACGCGATCGCGCAGCCACTCGGCACCGGCGGGTATCAGATCGGCCTGCGCGCGCTGTGTGCGCTCGAAGTCATAGACGCCGGCGCCGACGAGGGTGAAGGCGGGTTGATAGTAATGCGTTGCCGCCGGGTCGATCAGTATCACCGACAGCGCCGGCTGCCTGCGCCGCAGACCGGCAGCGACCGTAATCCCCGCCGCCCCGGCGCCGACAATGACGACAGTCATGGCTTGACTCATATCCCTCCCCTGCTCCCCGGCCGTTATTCTACCGCATGCGTTCCAATTCCAGCAGGTATTCTCCGGCCTGCAGATAATGACTGTCGGAACGCTCGACGCGCGAGGACTTGACCAGTCCGATGCCCGGTGCATACCAGTCGTAGCTCTCGACCTCGACATCGGCGAAGTGATTGCCGCGATCGACACGGATCGTCACTTTGCCCGTCGCCCGCGTTTTCAGGCAGTGCGTGAAGTGGCCCGCGGGGACGTCCACCGTTTCATCCATGCTCACGATCTCGTACTGCAATGGCAATTTTGTCGTGCCCGGCGTAACGCGATCGGCGGGTTCGTAGGTGCGGCTTTGGATTAACGACAAATGGCTGGGCAGGGACCAGTTCGCGCCGACCGTCGGCGGCAGGGGCAACAGATAGTGATCCGGCTCATCCTTGTCGCCACCCTCCTCTCCCAGGTTCCGGGTTGACAATCGTTCTATGCCTTGCGGCGAACGCCGGTAATAGGAAAGTTTGTTGCCGGACTGTTCCTGGACATAAACCGTCTGCCCGGAGGCATTGCTCTCCTGCAGGTTGCGCACGATCTGTTTTTGCCGGGATTCGCCGTCGAATGTGCTGATCTTGAGTGAATACTCCCAGGACAATCCAGGACGCAGCGGGTAATAATCCCCGCCAGACGAGCCGCAACCGGCCATGAACAGCACGGCCACGAGTGTGAAGCGCGCCAATATCTCCCGCCGTGCCATCGAGGTGCCCGTGCGCAATGTTGATCAATTCAGGGCCGAGTAAAGCAGTGAACGATATTGCTTGACCAACGGTCCGCTGCCACCCGCGAGCGTGAAGATTTCCAGCATGGCCTTGCGGGCGCCGTCGCCGGCGTGCCTGCGATCCCGCCTGACCAGCTCAAGCAACGCCGCCAATGCCTCTTCATAACGCCCCGCCAATGCCAGGCGCAGGCCATAACCGTAACGCGTCCCGCTGTCGGCCTCCGCGCCCGCCATCGCCGGCACCAGCGTGTCAAGATCCGGAACCTCCGCGGCGCTGTGGAATAAACGCACTGCGGCCCATAACGGCGCTGTCATCTTGTCCTGCCGGCGATCCTCCGGCAGCCGGTTCAAGATTTTCTCCGCCTCCGCATAATCACCGTCCATCACCAGCAACCGCGCCAGCTCCAACAGCAGATGATGGTCATCGGGTGTTTTCCCAAGCTGGCGGCGCAAAGCGTCGATGCCTGCCTTGACGTCCATCGGTGGCGCCACCGGCGTCGTCTCGGGTTCCGCTGCGGCGGCGGTGATGTGGCGATTCAACATCTCGCGAATGACGGATTCGGTCTGCAACCCCACAAAACCATCGACCACGCGCCCGTTCTTGAACAGCATCACCGTCGGCAGGCTTTGAATGCCGCATTGCATGGCCAGCGTCTGCTGGCGATCCGTGTCGATTTTCGCGAGCGCGAATCGCCCGGCAAATTCATGCGCCAGCTTGTCCAGGATCGGCGAGAGATTTTTGCACGGGGCGCACCATGTCGCCCAGAAATCCACCAGCACCGGCACGTTAGCCGAGCGCAGCAATACCTCTTGCTCGAAATTCTGCTCATCAACGTCCACGGATGGCTTGGACGTTGTTATCTTGTCAGTCGTCATGTGAGAGAATTATAAACCAGCCGCGTCGCAATTTGCCGCGCGGGATTATGAAAAATCGATGAACCCGGCATCTCACCACTCCCATCCATCATCATTTGTATAAAACATCATGCGCCTGGAACGACTGCCCTTGCTGGCATTGATTGCCCTGTCGATCATCTGGGGCTACAGCTGGATCGTCATGAAGATCGCCATGCG
>DATJVC010000036.1 GCA_035501935.1 Gammaproteobacteria bacterium
ATCGGCGCGGTCGTGGACATCCAGTTTCCGCGCGAGCACATGCCCAACATCTATGACGCGCTGACGCTGGACAAAAGCGACGAGGCGTCCTTCGCCGAGTTGGGACTCACCTTCGAGGTGCAGCAGCAACTCGGCGACGGCGTGGTGCGCACCATCGCCATGGGCTCCTCCGACGGTCTGCGCCGCGGCATGAAGGTCACCAACAGCGGCGCGCCGATCTCCGTGCCGGTCGGCCACGGCACGCTGGGCCGCATCATGGACGTGCTCGGTCGCCCGATCGACGAGCGCGGTCCGGTCAAGACCGACGAACGGCGCTCGATCCACCAGGCGGCGCCCGAGTTCAAGGAATTGTCGCCGTCCGTCGAGTTGCTGGAGACCGGCATCAAGGTCATCGATCTCATCTGCCCGTTCGCCAAGGGCGGCAAGATCGGCCTGTTCGGCGGCGCCGGCGTCGGCAAGACCGTGAACATGCTGGAGCTCATCAACAACATCGCCAAGGAGCATTCGGGCCTGTCGGTGTTCGCCGGCGTCGGCGAACGCACCCGCGAGGGCAACGACTTCTACCACGAAATGTCGGAGGCCGGCGTCATCAAGCTGGACGATCTGAAGGAGTCCAAGGTGGCGATGGTGTTCGGCCAGATGAACGAGCCGCCCGGCAACCGTCTGCGCGTTGCGCTGTCGGGGTTGACCATGGCCGAGGCCTTCCGCGACGAAGGTCGCGACATCCTGTTCTTCGTTGACAATATCTACCGTTACACGCTGGCCGGTGTCGAGGTCTCGGCGCTGCTCGGCCGCATGCCCTCCGCGGTGGGCTATCAACCGACATTGGCCGAGGAGATGGGCAGACTGCAGGAGCGCATCGTCTCCACGAAGACCGGCTCGATCACCTCGGTGCAGGCGATCTACGTGCCCGCCGACGACTTGACCGATCCAAGCCCCGCGACCACCTTTGCTCACCTGGATGCGACCGTGGTGCTGTCGCGCGACATCGCCTCACTCGGCATTTATCCGGCGGTGGATCCGCTCGATTCCACCTCGCGCCAGGTCGATCCGAACACGATCGGCGAGGAACACTACAACACCACGCGCGCGGTGCAGGCGGTGCTGCAACGCTATAAGGAATTGCGCGACATCATCGCCATTCTGGGCATGGACGAACTGTCGCCCGAGGACAAGCAGGCCGTGGCCCGCGCCCGCAAGATCCAGCGTTTCCTCTCGCAGCCGTTCACGGTGGCACAGAACTTCACCGGCACGCCGGGCAAGTACGTGTCGCTCAAGGACACCATCAAGGGTTTCAAGATGATCGTCAACGGCGAACTGGATCAACTGCCCGAACAGGCCTTCTACATGGTCGGCGGTATTGAAGAGGCGATTGAGAAGGCGAAGAAGCTTCAATAACCGGAGCCGAACGAAGAAGGCACATCCAAATGGCAGGCATACACGTCGACGTGGTGAGCGCGGAGGAGTCCATCTTCTCCGGTCCGGCGAAATTCGTCGTGCTGCCGGGCGAGGCGGGCGAACTGGGTATCCTCCCCCAGCATGCGCCGCTCATCACCCGCATCCGTCCCGGCACGGTGGAGATCGAGAAGGAGGATGGCGACAAGGAACTGGTGTTCGTCAAGGGCGGCATCCTGGAAGTGCAGCCGCACTACATCACCGTGCTTGCCGATACCGCCATCCGCGGCCGTGATCTGGATGAGGCCAAGGCCCAGGAGGCCAAGAAGGCGGCCGAGGAATCGCTGCGCACCGCCAAGGACAGGCAGGAAATTGCCACCGTGCAGGCCGAGCTATCAATTCTGGCCGCGCAATTGCAGGCCATACAGAAATTCCGCAAGTACAAAAGAAGTTGAGCCCTGTGTGCCGGCGGATTTTCCGCCTTCACGCTTGCGCGTACAATAGGGTTGATGTTTAACCACCGCTTTTTCCACCGGGTCGGGTCCATTCTCAGCAGCGGTTTCTTATGGGCTTGAGCGTCGTCATCCTTGCGGCGGGCCAGGGCAAACGCATGCACTCGCGCCTGCCGAAGGCGCTGCACGCCCTGGCCGGCCGGCCGCTGCTCGAGCACGTTTATCACAGCGCCGCGCAACTGCCGCGTGCCCGCATATTCATCGTCCACGGACACGGCGGTGAGCGGGTGCGGGAGTCGCTGGCTGCGCTCAAGGCGCAATGGATTGAACAGCGGCAACAACTCGGCACCGGCCACGCCGTCCGCCAGGTCCTGCCGCAACTCAAGCCCGGCGATACCGTCCTGATCCTGTACGGCGACGTACCGTTGATCACGGCCCACACCTTGGCGCGGCTGGTGGACGCCGCGGGCGATCGCGGCGTCGGATTGCTGACCGCAACCTTGAACGACCCCTCCGGTTACGGCCGCATCCTGCGTGACAAAAAGGGCGGCGTCACAGCCATCATGGAGGAGCGGGACGCCGATGAGACGCAGCGCGCCATACGGGAGGTGAACACCGGCATGATGGCCCTGCCCCGCGCCGATCTGGAGCGCTGGGTCTCTCGGCTCGAGAATCGCAACAGCCAGCGCGAATACTATCTCACCGACATCATCGCCATGGCGGTGAAGGAGGGCGCGCCGGTGGCGACCATATCGCCCGATTCGGTTTACGAAGTCATGGGCGTCAATGATCGCGTGCAACTGGCGGAACTGGAACGCTACTATCAGATAGTGCAGGCGCAGCACCTGATGCAGCAGGGCGTGACCATCGCCGATCCGGCGCGCTTTGATCTGCGCGGCGAGCTGGAGGTGGGCCAGGACGTATTCATCGACATCAACGTGGTGCTGGAAGGCAGGGTCAGCCTGGGCAACAACGTCCGCATTGAGGCCAATAACGTCATCCGCGATGCCCGCATCGAGGATGACGCCGTCCTCCTGCCGAATTGCGTCATCGACGGCGCGATCATCGGCAGGGGCGCGCGCGTCGGTCCCTTTGCGCGGCTGCGTCCGGAGACCGCGCTCGCGGAGGACGCCCAGGTCGGCAATTTCGTGGAGGTGAAAAAATCCCGCATCGGGAAAAGATCAAAGGTGAATCACTTGAGTTACGTCGGCGACACCGAGATCGGGCACGATTGCAACGTCGGCGCCGGCACCATCACCTGTAATTACGACGGCGCAAACAAGCACAGGACGATCATCGGCAACGACGTTTTCATCGGTTCCGGCACGCAACTGGTCGCGCCGGTTAGGGTGGGCGACGGCGCGACGCTGGGCGCGGGCACGACGCTGACCCGCGACGCGCCGCCGCGGCAATTGACGATCAGCCGCGCCGGGCAGCGCAGCGTGCGGAGCTGGAAACGCCCCGCGAAGAACCGTGCCAAGAAAAAATAACGAATTAAAGACGGGGTATTTTCAATGCAGGCCGCGCTTCGGCCGCGTGCGTGATAATCTGGGGCGGGTCGTGCGCGCGCTGCGCGATGTGCGGGCCGATCTCATCGTGCTGCCGGAACTGCCGTTTACCGGCTATCATTTCCGTAATCGGAAGGAGGCGCTGGCGCTGGCCGAGGATCCGCGCGATTCCGACACGGTGGCGGCGCTGACAAGGCTTTGCAAACAGAAACGCATGCATATCGTCACCGGGTTCGCCGAACGACGGCGCGACAAGGTGTTCAACAGCGCGCTCTTGATCGGACCCCGGGGGCTGCGGCATGTCTACCGCAAGCTGCATCTGTTCAAGGATGAGAAATCTTGTTTCGATCCTGGCGACATCGATCTCTCCGTGCAATCCGTCGACGACTGCAAGATCGGCATGATGGTCTGCTTCGACTGGGCCTTCCCGGAGGTCGCGCGCACGCTGACGCTGCGTGGCGCGCAGGTGCTCTGCCATCCCGCCAATCTGGTGCTGGCCTACTGTCAGCAGACCATGCTGTCCCGCTGTCTTGAAAATGGCGTTTTCGCCGTCACCGCCAATCGGATCGGCGTGGATCGGCGGCCGCACGGCCTGCTCAAATTCACCGGCCGCAGCCAGATCGTGGCGCCCAACGGCGGGCTGCTGCATCGCGCACCGGCGGCGCGGGAGGAAGTTTATACGTCCACACTGGACATGCATTTGGCGGAGAACAAATGGCTGACACCGCGCAATCACCTGCTGCGCGACCGGCGTCCGGAATTCTACCGCGCATGAGCTCCATGGAATTCCGATGAACTTTACCACGCCGGATTTGTACGACGCCCACGAGAAGGAAGTGCGCGTGGCGGAACCGCTGTTTCGCGATTACGGCGGCGCGGCATGTTTCCACGGACCCGCCGCCACGGTGAAGGTGTTCGAGGACAATTCACTGGTGCGCGCCGCGCTGGAAGAGCCTGGAAAAGGCCGCGTGCTGGTGGTGGATGGCGGCGGTTCGCTGCGCTGCGCCCTGGTCGGCGATCAGCTGGCGTTGCTGGCGAAAAAAAACGGCTGGGCGGGGATCATCGTGCACGGCTGCATCCGCGACTCTGCGGAGATCGGTCGGATCAACATCGGCGTCAAGGCCCTCAATACGAACCCCAGAAAGAGCGTGAAAAAAGGCGCCGGGGAGCGCAATGTTCCGGTGACCTTTGCCGGCGTCACCTTTGCCCCCGGCGCGCACGTTTACGCCGATGAGGACGGCGTGCTGCTCTCGGAGCGAATACTTTTATAAGCCGCGAGGCGCGTCATGTCTTCCACATTCAAGGTTGCCTGTGTGCAAAACTGCGCCGATGATGATCTCGGAAAGAACATCGAGCAGGTCACGGTGCTGACGCGCGCGGCCGCGGGTGCAGGCGCCGCACTCGTCTGTCTGCCGGAACACTTTTCTTATCTAGCTCCCAGTGATGGGCAGTTGCTGGAAAACGCATTAGCCGAGGAGGATCATCCGGCACTGAAACATTTTCGCGGTCTGGCCGGTGAGCTCAAGGTCTGGTTGCTGCTGGGATCACTCGCCATCAAACTCCCGAGCGGGCACATGAACAACCGCTCCTACCTGCTGGATGACCGGGGCGGGATTGTGGCGCGCTACGACAAACTGCATCTCTTCGATGTGAGTCTCAAGACGGGGGAGAGTTACCGCGAGTCCGCGACCGTGGAGGCCGGCGATAAAGCGGTCGTGGCGGCCACGCCGTGGGGTAAAATCGGCATGAGCGTCTGCTACGATGTGCGCTTCGCGTATCTATACCGCCGCCTGGCGCAGGCCGGGGCCATGTTCCTGTCCATTCCCGCCGCCTTCACACTCACCACCGGCCAGGCGCACTGGCATGCGCTTGTCCGGGCGCGGGCCATCGAGACGGGAAGCTATGTCTTCGCGCCGGCGCAGTGCGGCGTGCGTCGCTGGGGCCGCGCCACCTTTGGCCATTCGCTGATCGTGGACCCTTGGGGCGAGGTGCTGGCCGATGCCGGCGATGGGCCGTGTTTCATCAGCGCGGGCGTGGACGGTGCCCGCGTCGATGAGGTTCGTCGCATGATCCCCGCCTTGACCCATGATCGCCCCGTGCCACCGATCAACAGCTGAGACGGGGTTCGCGGAGTTCAGTACGCATTCATGCGGTCATGCTAGGATGAATGCCATGCGCAGAGCGTTTGTTTTTTTCATCCTCTTGGCGGTGTCCTGTCTGATGACTGGAACATCGGCGGTGCCGTTGTTGCTGGCCCAGGGGGCGGTGAGTCCGGATGAAGCCGCCGCCATTGCCGGCAAGCAGACCGGCGGCCGGGTGCTGGGCGTGGAATGGGGTGAAGGCGCGGGCGGGCCGGTCTACCAGGTGAAGGTGTTGAAAAAGGACGGCAGTGTCACGAAGGTACCGGTGCCGGCCAGGGGCAAAAAATAAATGCGCGTGCTGTTGATTGAAGACGAGGCGCCGTTGCGCGAACAGATCACCGCCCATCTGCGTGCCCAAGGCTATGCCGTGGACGCGGCCCCCAACGGCAACGACGGCTGTTTCATGGGCACTGAATATCCCGTCGACGTGGCGATAGTCGACATCGGCCTGCCGGACATCACCGGTGTGGAGGTGATCCGGCGCTGGCGCAAGGCTGATCGTCGCTTCCCCGTCTTGATCCTGACCGCACGCAGCCGCTGGCAGGACAAGGTCGAGGGGCTTGAGATCGGTGCGGACGATTACCTGGTCAAGCCGTTTGAATTCGAGGAATTGACCGCGCGCTTGCGGGCGCTGGTGCGCCGCGCGGCGGGCTGGACCGAATCCGCGCTGACCTGCGGGCCGCTGGTGTTGAATACCGGCGCGCAACAACTGCGTGTGAACGGCGCGTCGGTCGAGCTCACGGCCTTCGAATACAAAATCATCGAATATCTGATGTTGCATGCCGGCGAAGTGGTGTCCAAAACCACGCTGGCCGAGCATGTGTACGAGGAGGACACTGATCGCGACTCCAACGTGCTTGAGGTCATCATTGGTCGCCTGCGCAAGAAGATCGATCCCGACAAATCCCTGAATCCCATAGAGACATTGCGCGGCCGCGGGTATCTGTTGCGTCTGCCGCGTAGTTAGAAATTCCCCACCGGGCGGACAAAATGCGTTCGCTTTATGCCCGTCTGCTTGCCGCCGCGACCATTGTCGTGGCCGGTTTCCTGAGTCTCACCGGCCTTGCCCTCGATCAGGCCTTTCGCGAAAGCGCGTTGACGGCCATGCGCGACCGCCTGCAGACGCAGGTATACATGCTGCTTTCCGCCGCCTCGTTCGACAAGCCGGACAAACGCGTGATGCCTGTGACCCTGCCCGACCCGCGCCTGTCCACGCCCGGTTCCGGTCTGTATGCCCAACTATCGCGGGATGACGGCACCCCGGTATGGCGTTCCAATTCGCTGCTGGGGAACGGCCTGCCGCCGACCACCGTCGGCAAGCCCGGCATGTTTTCGTTTTATGAGGCCAATGCCGCGGACGGCACACCGCTGTTCGAACTCGCCTTCAAGGTGCGCTGGGAGGCGGGCAAAGGCGCCCCGCACAACTACATTGTTCAGGTGGCGGAGACCGCCGCCAGCTATGAAGATCAATTGAGCAGCTTCCGCCGCAGTTTGCGTGGCTGGCTGGCCGCCGCCGCCGCCGTGCTGCTTTTGATGCAGGTGCTGATCCTGCGGTGGGGATTGCGGCCGTTGCGGCAGGTGGCCGAGGAGGTGACACGGGTGGAAAACGGAAAACAGGCGGAGATCCGCGGCGATTACCCCACCGAACTCGGCGGCCTCGTGACCAATCTCAACGCGTTGATCCGCAGCAGCGCGGCGCATCTGGAGCGCTACCGGCGGTCATTGGGCGACCTCGCGCACAGCTTCAAGACCCCGCTCGCGGTGTTGCGCGGTGCCGCCAGCGGTGAAGGTGCGCCGGAGGAATTGCGCCAGGCGGTGAAGGAGCAGGTGCGCCGCCTGGATCATACCGTGGCCTATCAGCTGCAGCGCGCGGCCGCTTCCGGCCGGCGCGCGCTGGCGGCACCGCTGCCGGTCGCGCCGCTGCTCCAGAAGGTTCAGCAATCACTGGCGAAAGTCTATGCCGACAAACACCTGCAGATGGAGACCCGGATGAAGCGACCGGTGGAGTTTTTTGGCGATGAAAGCGATCTATTGGAAATCCTTGGCAACCTTGCCGATAACGCCTGCAAATGGGCGCGGCGGCAGGTACGCATCACCGTCAGGACGGCGGGGGGAGAAAGCGCCACCCGCCCCGGCCTCATTATCGAGGTGGAGGACGACGGGCCGAGCATTCCGCCCCGGGAATGGCAGCGTATCTTCGAGCGCGGTTACCGCGCCGACACGGCGGTGGAAGGACATGGCATCGGCCTGGCGATCGTGCACGATCTGGTCGGCGAGGTTTATCACGGCCGGCTGGAGGTGACTCAAAGCGACTTGGGCGGCGCTTGCGTGCGCGCCCATCTCAGGTTCTGAAAAAGACGGTTAAGCGGACGTTCAACACGTCCCGGGCAGGCTGGCCGGAAATTCAGTTCTGGAGACAGGAGACTGACCATGTCGCACCGAAGTCGCGCGCTTGTTGTGGGATCCCTCATGACGTTATGCACCGCCGCAGCGCTGGCGGCGTCGTTCCCGCCGTGGCGGCTTCCCGAAGCGGCGCCACCCGCGACCCGACCGTCTGGTTGTGATCATGGGCGTATCGGCGGCTGGGTGGGCGGTACGCTGGGCACGTGGATTGGTTTGCGCATGGGACGGCACCACGCTGATCATGACGGTAACAACGTACCGGCTGCAGCCTTCGGCGCGATGTTCGGCTACTGGCTCGGCACGGAAATCGGCCGTTCCATGGATCGGGAGAATCCCCGCTGTCCGAATGTGCTTCCACCACGCGGTGCTGTGAGCACAGCCACGCCGTTGCCGGCCATCGGCATTTGAGTCCGCTTTATTTCCCTTTCTCGGCGTCGAGGTGAAAACGGTGGAGCGCCCGATGGATGACGGGCGCAAAGATGACGCCGGCGATGATAACCACCGCCAGCCCGCTGTAGATCGCATAGAAACCGGCAAAAAGTTTTCCTCCCTCCGTGGCCAGGGATGTCAGGGGGCCCATCCCCGACAGGATCATCGCGGCATTGGCAAAGGCGTCAATCCAACCCATGCCTTCGAAATGATGGTAGCCCCACATGCCGGCGCCCAGCGACAACGCGATGATGCCAAGACCGGCCGTCGTGCTGAGCAGCAGGCGGCGGGCGAAGGCGGCGCGGGAAAGCAACGGCTTGCTTTTGTGTTCAAAGATCATTGCCGCGGGCGGCGTTCACAATCGCGTCGAATAGCCGCTGCTGCGTGGAATCGGTCGCGGCGGTCAGTTCCGGGTGCCACTGCACGGCGATGAGCCACGGATGTTCCGGCATTTCAATCGCCTCGACGGTACCGTCCGCGGCGTGCGCCACCACGCTGAAACCGGAGGCGACATCGCGCAACGCCTGGTGGTGCCATGAGGCAATCTCGAATTCCAGCGCCTCGGTGATCTGCGCGAGTTTGGAGCCCGGTTTCACACTGACACTGTGCGGAACAGGCTCGCGTGGCGGCGCGCGGTGCAACACTTTCTCCCCGACCTCATCGGGGATATGTTCAATGAGCGTTCCACCGCGCACCACGTTCAAAATCTGCGCGCCACGGCATATCCCGAGCGTGGGCAGTCCGGCGTCGATGGCATGGCGCCCGATGGCCAGCTCCGCGGCGTCCCGCTCAGCGTCTATGGCGTAGTTCAATGGGTGGGCTCTGCCGCTGTAATGTTCCGGATCGACATCACCACCGCCGGTCAGAATGATGGCGTCGATCACATCGATCAACTCCCGCCAGCGCTCCTCGCCGGGCGCGAGCAGCACCGGTACGCCGCCGGCGCGGCGCACCGCCTCCAGATACTCGGCGGGCAGGGTGTAGCGGTTGTCGGCATTGCGTCCATAGGTGGTCAGCCCAATCAATGGATGCCTGTAGGGTGATTTTCCGAGCATGAGGATCGCCAGATTTGAAGAAATCTCCGGCGATTTTAATCTGAAGTTCCCTACACCGAAAGTTGGCATCAGCGCCCGGCTCGCAACGCAGCAATCATTTTTCGCGAACCGCGGTTGCGACTGCAAAATTTATCCCCCATACTGAATTCGTAGGGGGAAGTCATCCACGCTGTTTGTGTGCGGCGTGTCTATCTAATGAAACGGCGGGGTTCCATAAGGGGGGGGCATGGCCAAGAAAAAAGTTGGTAGTGTCGAATATCACGAGGCGGGGGCTGAGTATTTTTCCAAACGGCAGTTGCGCAAACATGCCCGTGTGTGGTCCCTGTGGGCACTCGGTGTCGGTGCGGTTATCTCCGGCGAATTTTCCGGCTGGAACCTGGGGCTGGCGCCGGGGGGGTTCGGCGGCTTGTTCTGGGCGGCCGTCATCATCGGCGTCATGTACGTGGGTCTGTGTTTCAGCATCGCCGAGATGTCGCCGGCGCTGCCGCACACGGGAGGCGCTTATTCATTCGCCCGCACCGCCATGGGGCCTTGGGGGGGATTCGTCACCGGTCTCGCGGAAAACATCGAATACGTCGTCACCCCGGCGGTGATCGTATTCTTCGTGGGCTCCTATCTCAGCAGCATCTTCGGCACCGAGCCGGGTTTTTCGCCGGTGTGGTGGCTCTTGGGTTACATAGTCTTCGTCGGCCTGAATGTGCTCGGCGTGGAACTCTCGTTCAAGGTGTCGGTGTTGGTGACCATACTGGCGCTGGCTGTGCTGGCCATCTTCTGGGTGAGCGCCATTCCGCATTTCGATTTCTCACGTTGGGCGCTCAACATCGGCGTCGGCGCGGACGGGGCATGGGTGGAGTTGCCCGATGGCCACGGACCGTTCATGCCCTTCGGTTGGAATGGCGTGCTGGCGGCGCTGCCGTTCGCGGTCTGGTTTTATCTCGCCATTGAGGAATTGCCACTGGCGGCCGAGGAGTCTCACGATCCCAAACGCGACATGCCCAAGGGGTTGCTCTACGGCATAGCCACGCTCATCATCTGCGCTTTTTTGGTGCTGTTCCTGAACTCCGGCATTCCCGTGCAGGCGGAAGACGGCAGCAAGACGGGCGCCTTTTTCCTCGGCACTTCCGGTGAACCGCTGCTGGATGGTTTCCGCGTCCTCTACGGCCGGCAGGCAGCCAATCTGCTGTCCCTGATCGCGGTGGTCGGATTGATCGCGAGCTTTCATACCATCATCTTCGCCTTCGGCCGGCAGATCTACTCGCTATCGCGCGCCGGTTACTTCCCGCACTGGTTGTCAGTCACCCACGGCCGCCACAAGGTGCCACACGTGGCATTGATTACCGGCGCGGTGATGGGCTTTACCCTGATGCTGGTGATCTTCTACTGGAAAGGGGCAGACAGCGGCGCCATCATCGGCGGCACGTTGCTCAACATGGCCGTCTTTGGTGCCATGATTTCCTATTTCATGCAGGCACTGTCCTACATCATCCTTAAAAATAACTTTCCGAATATCAACAGGCCCTATGTAAGCCCCTTGGGAAGGACCGGCGCCCTGGCGACGCTCATCATCGCCGCCGTCACTCTCTACATGCAGTTGCAGGATCCGGTTTACCAACAAGCGGTGATCGGCACCGCCATCTGGTATGGGTGCGGCATCCTTTATTTCGCCGTGTACGGACGCAAGACGCTGGTGTACTCTCCCGAGGAAGAGTTTGCGGTCAGGCATCGCGGCGGCAGATAGAGATTACCGGAGATTTTGCCCGGCGGTAGTGTAGTAGCGGGACAGGAAGAAGTAACCCGACGGCCGGTGCGCCATCACCGGCCGTTTTTTCTCATAATGACAAGACAAAAAGCGGGCGGTCGCGGCACGAGAAACGGAGCAAGCCTATGAAACCATCAGATGTGAGAACTGTGGCGGATGCCAAGAAGATCGTCGATGAGCGCCGATTGACTCATGTCAAGGTCGGCGTCTTCGACATGGACGGCATCCTGCGCGGCAAATACATGGCCCGCGACAAGTTCTTCGGCGCCCTGGACAAGGGGTTTGGATTCTGCGACGTAGTGTTGGGATGGGATTCCGCCGATCAACTCTACGACAACGTAAAATTCACCGGCTGGCACACAGGCTACCCCGACGCGCCGGTGCGGTTGCTGCCGGCGACCTGCCGCGACATACCCTCTGAACCGGGGATGCTGCTGTTCCTGGGCGAGTTCATGGACGGCGGCGAGGCGATCTGCCCGCGCGGTGTGCTGCGGCGGGTCATCGAACGGGGCCGCAAGATGGGCTATGAACCCTATGCCGGCTTCGAATACGAATACTTTGTTTTCGACGAGACGCCCGATTCCGTGCGCGCGAAGCACTATCGCAACTTGAAGCCGATGGCGCCGGGATTCTTCGGGTATTCCGTCATCCGCAATTCCGTGCATTCGGAACATTATCTGGAGACCATCGATCTCTGCGAGAAGATGCGTTTCCAGCTGGAAGGGCTGCACGAAGAGACGGGGCCGGGTGTTCTGGAGGCGGCCATCGCCGTCGATGAGGGGTTGGAGGCCGCCGACAAGGCGGCGCTGTTCAAGACCTTCATCAAGATTCATGCCCAGCGCCGCGGCCGCATGGCGACGTTCATGGCCAAGTGGTCGCCGGACTGGCCCGGACAGAGCGGCCACATCCACGTGTCATTGAAGAGTCGCTCGCGCAAACCACTGTTCCACGACCCGAAGGGACCGCACGGCATGAGCAAGCTCATGCGGTATTTTCTTGCCGGCCAGCAGCAGCTGCTGCCGGAATTGCTGTCGATGGTGGCCGCGACGGTGAACTCCTTTACCCGCCTGGTGCCGGGGTTCTGGGCGCCGACACATGCCACCTGGGGGGCCGAAAACCGCACCTGCGCCTTGCGCGTCATCTCGGGTTCGGAGAAGGCCCAGCGCGTCGAATACCGGATCGCCGCCGCCGACGCCAATCCCTATCTCGGTCTGGCGGCGGCGCTGGCCTCCGGTCTCTGGGGCATCGAGCACAAGGCCGAACTCGTCGAGCCGGTGACCGGCAACGCGTATGAACAGAGATTTCCCGCCAAGTGGTCGCTGCCCGCGACGCTGTGGGACGCGGCGCAACGGCTGAAGGGTTCGAAGATGGCGCGCGAATGGTTTGGCGACGCCTTCGTGGAGCATTATGCCGCCACCCGCGAGTGGGAGGAGCGGCAATTCCGCAAGGCGATCACCGATTGGGAACTGCAGCGCTATTTCGAAATCATCTGATTTGCGGCCCATGACCGAAGTCCAGCAAACCATTTCGCCCGTGGACGGCCGCGTTTACGTGGAACGCAGGCTGGCGACCGATGCTGAAATCCAGAAGATCCTGGAGCGTGCCCGGGCGGCGCAGGTGAAATGGAGGCATGTGCCGATGGCCGGGCGGGCGGCAATCCTGACGCGCTTTGTCGATGTCTTTGTCGCGAAAAAGGCCCAAATCGCGGAAGAGATTTCCTGGCAGATGGGCCGGCCGGTCAGCCAGTCGCCGGGCGAGGTGCGTGGCTTCGAGGAGCGTTCGCGTCACATGATCACCATCGCCGTCGAGGCGCTCGCCGACATCGACGCGGGACCGAAGGAGGGATTCCGCCGTTTCGTGCGCCGCGAACCGGTGGGCGTGGTACTGACCATCGCGCCGTGGAACTATCCCTATCTCACGTCGGTGAACTCGGTGGTGCCGGCGATCATGGCGGGCAACGCCGTGATCCTCAAACACTCGGCACAGACGCCACTCTGCGCGGAACGTTTCGCGGAGTGCTTCCGGGAGGCCGAACTTCCGGAAGGCGTGTTCCAGTTCGTGCATTGTGGCCATGGACAGATCGAGAAAATGATCGGCGGACCACAGGTTGATTTTGTCTGTTTCACCGGCTCGGTCGCCGGCGGTCATGCCGTTCAGCAAGCGGCCGCGAATCGTTTTATCGGCCTGGGCCTGGAGTTGGGCGGTAAGGACCCTGCCTATGTGCGCCCCGATGCCAATCTGGCGCACGCCGTGGAGAATCTCGTGGACGGCGCCTTCTTCAACTCCGGACAGTCGTGCTGCGGCATCGAGCGCATCTATGCGCACGAGAGAATTTACGATGCTTTTGTCGGCGGATTCGTCAAACTGACACGCGAGTACCGCTTGGGCAACCCCTTGGATCCAAATATCAACCTCGGGCCCATGGTGCGCGCACGTGCGGCCGACTTCGCACGCGCACAGGTGCGTGAGGCCGTCGCCGCCGGCGCCCGATCGCTGGTCGATGCGGGGGAATTTCCCGCCGACCGGGAAGGCACGTCCTACATGGCGCCACAGGTGCTGGTCAATGTGGATCACTCCATGCGGCTCATGATCGAGGAGAGCTTCGCGCCGGTCATCGGCATCATGAAGGTGAAAAGCGACGAGGAAGCCATCAAGCTCATGAACGACAGCGCCTATGGCCTGACTGCCGCGATCTGGACATCGGATCCGGAGGCGGCGCTCTCAATCGGCGACCGTGTGGAGACCGGCACCTGGTTCATGAATCGCTGCGATTACCTGGATCCGGCGCTGGCCTGGACCGGCGTCAAGGATTCAGGGCGCGGCTGCACGCTGTCGCGCGTCGGTTATGAACAATTGACGCGGCCCAAGTCATACCACCTCCGCGTCGCTGTCTGAAATGGTTTTTAAGCTGCTGCGCGCGCATTCATAATTTATGGACATCGATCCAAAAACACTGACTCGCAACTGGAATTATCCGACCTCGGTGCGTTTCGGCGTGGGGCGCATCGTTGAATTGCCGGCGGCATGCAGGGAACTGGGCATGAAACGGCCGCTCCTGGTGACTGATCCCGGGCTGCGCAAACTGCCTATGATTGAAGGCGCGCTGCTTTCATTAAGAAATTCGGGATTGGGCGACAATGTGTTCCCCGACATTCAGTCCAACCCGGTCGGCAGAAACGTCGACGAGGGCGTGGCGTTATTCAGGAACAGCAGCTGCGACGGCGTCATCGCCTTCGGCGGCGGCAGCGCCATTGACGTGGGCAAGACCATCGCGCTCATGGTCGGTCAGACACGGCCGCTGTGGGACTTCGAGGATCGCGAGGACTGGTACACGCGCGTCAATGTCGCCGGCATGGTGCAGACGATCGCGGTGCCGACCACCGCAGGCACCGGCTCCGAGGTCGGTCGCGCCTCGGTGATCCTGGACGAAACCACGCACACCAAGAAAATCATCTTCCATCCGAAGATGATGCCGGCCATCGTCATTTCCGATCCGGAACTGACCGTTGGCCTGCCGCCGCGCATCACCGCCGCCACCGGCATGGATGCGCTGGCGCACAATCTGGAAGCCTATTGCGCCCCCGGCTTTCATCCGCTGGCGGATGGCATCGCGGTGGAGGCCATGCGCCTCATCAAGGACTGGCTACCGGTGGCCGTCAAGGATGGCGGCAATCTGGTGGCGCGCGCCCATATGCTGGCGGCGGCGAGCATGGGTGCCACCGCCTTCCAGAAGGGGCTGGGCGCCATCCATTCCCTCAGTCATCCGGTAGGGGCAATCTACAACTCCCATCATGGCGAAACCAACGGTGTGGTCATGCCGTATGTATTGCTGTTTAACCGTCCCATGATCAAGGACAAACTCACGCGCCTGGCGCGCTATCTCGATCTGAAGCGCCCGGGGTTCAAAGCGGCGTTGAATTGGGTGCTGGAACTGCGCAGGGAGATTGGTATTCCGCACACGCTCGCCGATCTCGGCGTCAGGGAAGGCGATCTCGATCGGTTGGTGCCGATGGCGGTGCACGATCCGTCCACCGGCGGCAACCCGCGGCCGGCGGGTTCACGGGCCATGCGCAAGATGTTCATCAAGGCCATCCGCGGCGATCTGACTTGACGCCGGAAATCGAAACAAAATCCTGAAAGACCGATGCGGTGTTGCCTTCATCCGGTAGCTCCCGTAGTCTGGCAGCCCCATGAACCGCCGTACCACTCATCTAGCCCGACAGTCGTCCTACACCCATGAGGAACTGCTGAACTGCGCCAACGGCATCATGTTCGGGCCCGGCAACGCCCAATTGCCGTTGCCGCCGCTCCTGATGTTCGATCGCATCACCTCCATCACCACGGACGGCGGCAAGTATGACAAAGGCCTGATCCTGGCCGAGCTGGATGTGCAGTCCAAGCTGTGGTTTTTCGACTGCCACTTCACCGGTGATCCGGTAATGCCCGGCTGCCTGGGTCTGGACGCCATGTGGCAGCTGATCGGTTTTTTTCTGGCTTGGCAGGGCGGGCCGGGACACGGACGGGCGCTAGGCTGCGGCGAGGTGGAATTCACCGGCCAGGTCACGCCCGCGAACAAGCTGGTGTCCTACCGCGTCGACATGAAGCGCGTCATCCTGCGCAGGCTGGTCATGGGCATCGGCGATGCCACCATGGCCGTCGATGGCCGCGTGATCTACCACGGCAAGGACTTGCGCGTGGGCCTGTTCACGTCCACCGAGGGGTTCTAGATCGTCTGCTCGCGAGTCTGTGAGTGAGAGGATCGGCGCAGTAGTTCCGCGTTTGTCCGTGCCGAGGGCATCCATGGGTGCAGTTTGAGAGCCGCCTCAAACGCAGCCAGCGCCTTATCCTCCTCATCCAGCGCCAGATAGCACAGGCCGCGGCCCGCCAGCGCGCCGAAATGACGGGGCTCGAGTTTGAGCGTCTGCTCGATGTCGGACAGCGAGGCGAGATAGCTGCCCATGTCGTAGTAGAGGGTGGCGCGCAGATTCCAGGCTTCGGCGAATTGCGGGGCCTCCTCGATGACTCGATTGGCGAGTTCCAGGGCGTGGTCTTGATCGCCGTCTTCCATGGCCTCGGAAGCCTCGACCAGTAAATCCTGGAGGCGGCGATTTTTGTAGGTATACCAGATTTTCCAAATCTCATCCTGAATCTCCAGCGCGCTCGATTGATCCGGCGCGGCCTTCAACTGCGCAAACAGCGCCGGCAGCTGCGGATCGTTTTGATCGGCCCATACCACCGCCGGCGCGAGTCCCAGCGTGGCGATGAACACTGATAACAGCAATAGAGTCCGCCGGGCGATCATGTCCGCAAGCCACGAAGGGCGTCACGTGCGGCGGTCAGTGTCTGGTCCAGTTCGCGTCCGCCGTGCGCGCCGGACACAAATCCCGCCTCGAATGCCGAGGGCGCGAGATAAACTCCCCGCGCCAACATGGCATGGAAGAAACGTTTGAAAAATTCGACGTCGCATTTCATGACCTGCGCAAAGCGGGAGACTTGCGCCTGATCGGTGAAAAACAGGCCGAACATGCCGGCGACGTGATTGGTGGTGAACGGCACGTCCGCCGCGCGCGCTTCCGAGCGCAATCCCTCGATCAGCTTTGCCGTTGCCGCGCCCAGCCGGTCGTGGAATCCCGGTTCCGCTACCACCTCCAGAGTGGCGAGGCCGGCGGCCATCGCCACTGGATTGCCGGACAACGTGCCGGCCTGGTAGACCGGGCCCAGCGGCGCCAGCTGTTCCATGATTTCCCTGTGGCCACCGAAGGCGCCGACCGGTAGACCGCCGCCGATGATCTTGCCAAGGACTGTAAGGTCGGGGCGGATGCCGTAGAGGGACTGCGCGCCGTTGTAGGCCACACGGAAGCCGGTCATGACTTCATCCAGGATCAAAAGTGCTCCGTGACGGTCGCAAAGTTCCCGCAGGCCCTGCAAAAAGCCCGGCGAGGGTGGGACACAGTTCATGTTGCCGGCGATCGGCTCAACGATGACCGCGGCGATCTGATCACCCACGCGGGAGAAGACTTCGCGCGCCTCATCGATATCGTTGTAAGTCAGGGCCAGAGTCAGTTCCGCAAGCGACCGGGGTACGCCCGGCGAGGTGGGTACGCCGAACGTGAGCGCACCCGAGCCCGCCTTCACCAGCAGCGAATCGGCATGGCCGTGATAGCAGCCTTCGAACTTGACGATGCGCTCCCGTTTTGTGTATCCGCGCGCCAGACGAATGGCGCTCATGACCGCCTCCGTGCCGGAGTTCACCATGCGCAGGCGTTCGATGGAGGGCATGGCCTCGCAGATTTTCCGCGCCAGCCGGGTTTCGATCTCGGTCGGTGCACCGAAGCCCAGGCCATCGGCTGCGGCGCGCTGCACGGCGGCGATCACCTTCGGATGGGCGTGTCCGACAATCATTGGACCCCAGGAGCCGACGTAATCCACGTAGCGGCGTCCGTCTGCGTCGATGAGACAAGCGCCTTCACCGCGCTGGAAATACACCGGATCACCGCCGACGTGTTGGAAGGCGCGCACCGGAGAATTCACGCCGCCGACAATGTAGCGTTGGGCTTCGGCAAACAGCGCTTGTGAGCGGCTCATGCGCCCCCTTTCGGTGATGATTGACGAAACAGCGCCTGATACCGGCGTACAGTGCCCGCGATGTCCTTGCTTTCAAAGACACCGCTGCTGGCGGCGAGCCAATGCGCGCCGGCGGCGATCAGTGTGCCACCATTTTCCGGCGTGACCCCGCCGATGGCAACCACAGGCAGCGCCGACTCCGCGCGGGCCTGTCGCAATAATTCCGGGGTGGCGGGCAGAGCGTCGGGTTTGGTGGTAGAGGTGAAGAAACAACCCATTGCGGCATAATCCGCTTCTGTCGCCGCCGCAGCCCGCAACCGATCAATTCGGTTATAGCAGGAGACGCCGATGATGGCCTGCGGTCCCAGGATTTGCCGCGCGCGCGCCACGGATGTGTCATCTCTGCCGAGATGCACACCAGCAGCCCCGGCGGCAAGGGCCAGTTCCGGATCATCGTTGATGATCAAATGCACATTGCTATCCGCGCACAGTTGCCGCAGTCTTCGCGCCTCCTCGATGGAGGCCCGTTTCTTGGCGCGGTATTGCACCATCACCGCGCCGCCGGCCAAGGCCTGCCGCACTTGATCAATGAGAGCTGCGTCGCCCGCCGCCGACTCCGGCGTGATGACATACAGCCCGCGTTCCGGGAGGGGCGTGTCAGTGGACATGACCGTATTCAAATCAACAGGCGCAATGGATGCCACTGGCCCTGGCCCACGTGTTGCGCATTTTTTAATGTGTTCCAGGTGTAATCCAGCGCCCGTTGTGTCGCGTTAGGCACGGGTACGCCCAAGGCCAGATGGGCGGCGAGGGCGGAGGCGAGTGTACATCCCGAACCATGATAGATATGCGGCAATCGTTCGCAGGCAAAGGTATGCGCGCCGGTGTCGTTATACAAGGTGTTCAACACCTGCGGGGTATCCTCATGGGTGCCGGTGATGAGCACGTGCATGCAGCCGCGCCGGCGCAATGCCTCCGCCGCACGCGGCAATTCTTTCTCACCGGTCAGCTTTCGCGCCTCTTCACTATTGGGCGTCAGGACAGCGACATGCGGTAGCAGTTTCAGGATCGCCTCCCGTGTCGGGAGATCGGCGGTGACGTGGCCGCCACCGGAGGCAAGGACGGGATCGAGCACCACCGGACAACCCGCCAGATGGCCAGTAAACAAGGAGGCAAGTGCCTTGGCGATCGAGACGTCCGGTATCAGTCCGATCTTGCAGGCATGCATGGGGATGTCGGCGAGAAGGCGGCCTGCCTGGCGCAAGAAGTCCGTTGCATCCACCGGTATCATGTCAAAAAATTTCTGGGTGTTCTGCGCGGTTAAGGCGGTTACCAGCGTGAAGGCGCGGCAGTGCTGGGCGGAAATGGCCTCGATATCCGCCTGCAGGCCCGCCCCGCCAGTGGGATCATGGCCGCCAATCGAGAGTACACGATGGATGGGACGGGGTGCAGACATTTGCGGAATTCAGTTATGCTGTAAAGGAATCATCGCATCGAACAAAGGTAACACTCATGCAATATAAAAAATACATGTGCATTGTCTGCGGATTTATCTATGACGAGGAAAAAGGCTGGCCGCAGGATGGCATCCCTCCGGGAACGCGCTGGGAGGAAGTGCCGCCGAACTGGAGTTGTCCGGACTGCGGCGCGCGCAAGGAGGACTTCGAAATGGTCGAAGTTTGATCCGATCTCAGGTCGGCTGCACTTCCACCAGAATCACCACTGCGATCAAGACCAGCACGGGGAACTCATTGAGCCAGCGGTAGAACACATGACCATGCCGGTTGCGGTCATGTTTGAAGTCCAGCATGAGCCTGCCCAGATACAGGTGGTAAGCAATCAATACTCCGACCAGTGCGAGCTTGATCTGCATCCAGCCGCTGTGCAGATAAGTGACGGTGTTGCCGCCCAGTAATAACCAGCAGCCGAAAAAAATTGTAAACACGCCGCCCGGCGTCATGATGCCATTGAACAATTTGCGTTCCATGATCTTGAAACGCGCGAGGCTGATCCCATCCCTGCTCATGGCGTGATAGACGAACAGACGCGGCAGGTAAAACAACCCCGCGAACCAGGTGACCATGAAGATGATGTGGAAGGCTTTGACCCAGACCATGCTGTTTGTTCAGGAACCCAGCCAGGTTTGCACTTGACGCCGTACGCTGTCGATGTCGAGTTCTCCAACCACGTGCTTTGCTACGTGGCCATCAGGGGCGATCAGGAAGCTGGTGGGCGTCAGCATCACGTTGTCGAAGTCACGGGCGATCTCACCAGAGGTGTCCAGCGCGATGGTGTAGGGGATTTGTTTTTCCTTTACCATGCGCAGCACCTGGTCGGGCGGATCGTAGGCCATTGCCACGCCGATGATGATGAAGCCCCGGGCGGCTAATTCCTGGTGCAAGGCTGCCAGCGCCGGCATCTCCTTGACGCAGCCCGGGCAACTCGTGGCCCAGAAATTAACCAGGACCGGCTTGCCGGTGAATTGACGAAGCGAAATCTGGTGGCCGTCGATGGCGTTGAAACTGATGGCTGGCGCCGCCTGCAATCCCGGTTTGCTGAACCACAGCCATGCCGTCACCGAAATCACTGCGAGCGCACAGAAAATTAAAACCGCTTGACGTTTTATCGGCATCAACAGATCTCTTGCGGGAGTCAACGCGTTAGACCAAAGGCCGAATACAGATTGCGTCTGCGAGCCCCATACTCAACCATTAGTAGTATTATATTTAAAGTTACGTTCATGATCTAATATTAAAATTTAAGTATCATCTATAACCAATTGCTTTATAAGTAAATTATTATTGACATATTTGCGTGTAATCATTAAGCTTATTTGGTCGTGCCACAAGGCGCGACGTCTAATAATAACGATTCTTTGCATCTTAAAAGCGGCTGCGGCCGCTTTTTTTTGCTTTGGCGGTGAACAAACGAGGGTATAGTACGCCACTTTCCAACACGCATGGCCGGTCAAGCTGAGGATTGAAGTCGTGATACGCGTCGGCATCGTTGGCGGTACGGGCTACACAGGCGTGGAATTGCTGCGCCTCTTGTGTAGCCATCCGGATGTCCGCTTGCAGGTGGTGACCTCGCGGCAGGAGGTGGGCACGCCGGTGGCCGATCTGTTCCCCGGCCTGCGTGGCTACACGGATCTGCGCTATGTGCCGCCGGAGCAGGCGGACCTGAGGGGCTGCGATCTGGTTTTTTTTGCCACGCCCAATGGCACGGCCATGACCCAGGTGCCAGCCCTGCTTGCCGCGGGTATCAGGGTGATCGACCTGGCGGCCGATTTCCGACTGCAGGATAAGACAATGTGGCAGCGTTGGTACGGCCAGCCGCATGCCTGCCCGGAATTGCTGGCGGAGGCCGTCTATGGCCTGCCGGAGATGAACCGGGAACGGATAAAACAGGCGCGGCTGATCGCCAACCCCGGTTGTTATGTCACGGCGGTGACGCTGGGATTGCTGCCGCTCATCGAGGCCGGTATCGTGGATCTCAAGCGCCTGATTGCAGATGCCAAGTCCGGCGTGAGCGGCGCCGGGCGCGATGCCGAGATATATAAGCTCTACACTGAGGCCGGGGATAATTTTCATGCCTACGGCGTGCCCGGACACCGGCACCAGCCGGAAATCATCCAGAATCTGGCGATCCTGGCTGGTCAGCCGGTGGATCTGATTTTTGTGCCGCACCTCGTGCCGATGTTGCGGGGCATTCATGCCACGCTGTATGCCGAGCTAAACAAGACGGGCACGGATTTGCAATTCCTCTACGCGCGCAGATACTCGGATGAACCATTCGTCGATGTCATGCCTGCGGGATCACATCCGGAGACCCGCTCGGTGCGCGGTGTCAACGTGTGCCGGATCGCGGTTCACCGGCCCCATGACGGCCAGAAAGTGGTGATACTTTCGGTCATCGACAATCTGGTCAAGGGTGCTGCGGGACAGGCCGTGCAGAATATGAACCTGATGTTCGGTTTGCCGGAGATACGCGGATTGGCCGTCCCGGCACTGGTGCCCTGAATCTGAAGCCGGAACACGCTATTACTGCATGAACATAAAATCCAGGCTCATCGTTCAACGCCGACCGTCGTTCGTCAAGCAGGGTGTGGTCGCGGTGCTGGGCGGCATGCTGATCATCCTTTTGAGCTGGATGGTGCTCGATTACAGTCATTGGCACTATGTGTATGACCGGATGAAACTCGGCCAAGTGTATAAAAACGCATCGCCGCCGGCCCTGGGGCCGCAGATCGATTTGCAGACCGAGAATCAGACCCTGCGCGAACAGATTGCGATACTGGAACGCAGCGCGCAGGTCGATAAGGAAGCCGTGCAGGACGTGCAAAAGCACTTCCGCGAACTGCAGGATGAAATTTCGGAACTCAGGGAGGAGCTGGAGTTTTACCGCGGTATCGTGGCATCCACCAAACATGGCAGTGGACTGCGCATACAGGGACTGCAATTGTCCGCAACGGGGGAGGCGCAGCAATATCACTACAAACTGGTGTTAACCAATATGGACAAAGGTGATAAGGTTGCCACTGGCAGGGTGAGCCTGAGCGTGGAAGGCCATCTGGGTGGCGCGCCGCAAACGCTGGATCATGCCTCCCTGGCCGGAACGGGCGCGGATGGTCTGCCTTTCAAGTTCAAGCATTTTCAGCGTCTGGAGGGCAACATTCGCGTGCCCGAGGGGTTTGATCCGGCGCGTGTCGGAGTCAGCATACAGGAGGCGGGCGACAAGGACGCGAAGGAAAGCAAGACCTACGAATGGAGCAGAATCATCAGCAAATGAGGCGGCAATGATCGATTCCTCCCGAGTTTTCACGATCGGGAAACAGAAACCATAACCGGGGAGATGACCATGTTGTGGGGTAAGCGCAAAAAAAAGAGACATACCCGAATTGATTCGCTGATCGGCCAGCATTCCCATGTCAGCGGCGATGTCCGTTTCAGCGGCGGGTTGCATGTTGATGGCAGGCTCAAGGGTAATGTCACGGCGGAGGACGAGGAAAGCTCCGTGCTGACGCTCAGCGATCGCGGCACCATCGAAGGCGATGTCAAGGTGCCCTACGTGGTATTGAACGGCACTGTCGTCGGCGATGTCTATGCCCGCCAGCATATCGAACTTGCCGCCAACGCACGGGTCGAAGGCAATGTGTACTATAATTTAATCGAGATGGCGGTGGGTTCGACGGTGAATGGCCAGTTGGTGCATATCTCGCAGGCGGAAAAGGGTATTCAGGCAGCCGCCCATGCGCCGGCGACAAAAACCGGTACAGGGCCAGCATCCTGAGGTGACGGCGCAGCAGTACAGAGGCATGATTTATTCATGACAGAAATGGAGACGACAACGGACAGCCCGCTGGTGTTTACCGACGCCGCGGCGTCCAAGGTGCGACAGTTGATCAATGAGGAAGGCGATCCCGCGTTGATGCTGCGCGTGTTCATCCAGGGTGGCGGCTGTTCCGGTTTCCAGTACGGGTTTACCTTCGAGCAAACCCTGGGTGAAGGCGATACCGTCGTGGAGAACGGCGGCGTCAAGCTGCTCATCGATCCCATGAGCTATCAATATCTGGCCGGCGCCGAAATCGACTACAGCGAAGGGCTGGAAGGCGCGCAGTTTGTGATTCGCAATCCCAACGCCACGACCACCTGCGGCTGCGGCTCTTCATTCTCCGTTTGAGATCCCACGACGCCGGTTTCAGGGCTCCGTCAGTGGCTGGATTTGTCCCTTCCGTAGTAAACCCCGCCCAGCACCGCGTCCGCGCGCGCGCCGGTCACGGAGGGTAGATTTCCAGGCAGGCCTTCCAGCCGGCGGTGCGCCAGCCAGGCGCACAACATGGCCTCGATACAGCGCGGATCATAACCACAAGCGGCGGTGCTCATCACCTTCACGCCGGGCAATGCGCCCTCGATCGCGCGCATCAAGGGCGGATTCATGGCCCCACCGCCGCAAATCAGCAATTCACGCGTGCCTGGCAGTGATTTCAGCACAGCGCCGGCCAGGGCGCATGCCGTCAGCGCCAGCAGCGTCGCCTGCACGTCGGCAGGCCGTAGATTTGGATGTCGCCGGAGGCGATCCTCCAGCCACGGTAGATGAAAATAATCGCGCCCCGTGCTTTTTGGCGGCGGCAGGGAAAAATACGGGTCGGCGAGCAAATCATCAAGCAATGATTCAACAAGCCTGCCGCTGGCCGCCCACTCGCCGTCCGTATCCATTGCCGCGCCCAGATGGCGCGACGCCCACTCGTCGAGCAACGCATTGCCCGGACCGGTGTCATAGCCGCTGACGGGCTGTGTCGCGTCTCGTGGCAACAACGTGACGTTGGCGATACCGCCGAGGTTGGCCACGCAGCGATCCTGATCGGCGCTCCGGAACAGGGCAGCGTGCAAGGCCGGCGCCAGCGGTGCGCCCTGACCGCCGATCGCCAGATCGCGGCGGCGAAAATCGGCGACTGTGGTAATGCCGGTCAAGGCGGCGAGGATGTTCGGATCGCCGGCCTGTACGGTGTACGGCGGCTGCGCCCGCGGTTGATGCAGCAGCGTCTGGCCGTGGCTGCCGATGGCGCGGATTTGATCCGCCTTGACCTTGTGTGCTGCGAGAAGGTCCAGAGCCGAGGCGGCGAAGGCCCGGGCCACATCAACGTCCACCGCCGCGTATTCTGAAACCGTCAACCTGTTTCCTTGCCGCCGGGCCGCGTCCAGGCGCGCGCGCAGCGATTCGGCATAGGGCGTCTCCCGGTAGCCCAGCAACTGCACGACACCCTCCGTGATATGAACCAGCGCGCAATCCGTGGCATCCATGCTGGTGCCTGACATCAGACCTAAATACAGGGGCATGAGAAACCGCGTCTGTCCGGGTGCGGATGTTTAACGTGATACGGGGTTGTCGGTGGCGGCCATCTTGTCTTTGGCCGCCGCGGTATTCGCTGCTTCAGCGGAGGCTGTTCGCCGGGTGTTGGTGATCTCATCAAGCTGCGCCAGCAGCGGGCGGGTCTTCTCCTGAAAATCGGGCAGGTGTTCCGCGGCGACGGGCAGCGACTTGGGCAGCGCGACCTTGAGCGGATCGCGGTGCACGCCGTTGACGCGAAATTCGTAATGCAGGTGCGGGCCGGTGGCGAGCCCGGTCATGCCGACATAGCCGATGGTCTGTCCCTGGCGCACGCTGACGCCCGTCTTGATGCCCTTCGCATAGCCGTTGAGATGGCCGTACACGGTGCTGTAACTGCCGCTGTGCTGGACCATGATGACGTTGCCGTAACCGCCCTGCCAGCCGGCGAAAATGATCCTGCCGTCGCCCGTGGCCTTGACCGGCGTGCCCTTGGGCGCGGCGTAATCCACGCCCTGATGCGCCCGCATCCGGTGCAGGATGGGGTGCATACGCGCACGGCTGAAGTACGAGGTGATGCGTGTGAAGGCCACCGGCGTGCGTAAAAAGGCCGTACGCAGGCTGTGGCCATCCGGCGAGTAATAGGCGGCGCGTCCTTCCTCCTCCTCGTAACGCACCGCGCGATAGGTCCGCCCGTCGTTGACGAATTCGGCGGCGAGAATATTGCCGTCCTTGACCTTTTTGCCGTTCTTGTACAGTTCGTCGTACAGCACCGTGAAGCGATCGCCCGGCCGCAGGTCCAGCACGAAGTCGATGTCATAACCGAACACATCCGCCAGCTGCATGATCAGGTTGTCCGAAAGACCGGCCTTCTGGCCGGCCTCGAAGAGGGATCTGTCGATCGTACCGGTGACGTGTACCGGACGAGCATCGAGTTCTTCTACAACGATCTCGGCGGTGAAATGGTCATCAACACGGGCGACATGCAGCGTCCGGCGGTGATCGATGGGGTGCAGCAATTCCATGAAGCGGTCATCCCTGATCCGAAGGCGCAATTCCTGATTGAGGCTCAAATGTTTGAGCGCCTCGGTATCCTTGCCCAGGCGCATGATCTGATCCAGGTCGCCGGCGTCGAGATCCAGGCGATCGAAGATCAACGCCAGATTGTCACCGTCGCGAACGGTCACTGTCTGCCACTCGTCCTCCTCCTCGTTTTGCGGCGCCTCCGGGCCGATGGAGGATCCATCGCCGGTCGCGGCGGCGGTCTCGATAGGCGCGCTTGGCTCCTGCGGAGCGGGCGGCACGGAAACCGTTGTTGGCTCGGTGAGTGTGTGGGATGGCGGCAATGTGAAGACCAATTTTCCGGAATCATCCGGCGCAATGGTGGTGGGCGACACGGGGGGTTCCGCCGGTTTGCCGATTTCGGCCACAGGCGCCGGTGAGGCAAAATTAGCGGCGGGTCCGCCCAGCTTGCCGTAGGCCATGCCGACCAGCAACGCAGTGGCGGCGGGGGCCAGCAGATACAGCAAATGGCGGCCGCGCGCCGCGCGCCGCTTCTCGTAGCCGCGCCAGTCCAGGCGAATTTTGTAATCGTATTTTATATGCCGGATGATGGTCACGCTCAGGCAGACCCCGGAATTTGCCGTCAAAACAATAGCCTTGATGCTCCTGGAGGTCAATCCGGGCGTGGCGTTGTGATAAGCTGGTCACAGTCGAGCGACCGTCCACGAAAACCTTGCAAGACCCTTCCAGATGAATGACGCCCTGCAACTGATTAAACGTGGCAGCGTGGAGTTGCTGGTGGAGAAAGACCTCCTGGCCAAACTGGCGCGCAGTCAAAGTGAGCTCAAGCCATTGCGGGTCAAGGCGGGCTTTGATCCGACGGCGCCCGATCTGCATCTGGGTCATACCGTGGTGCTCAACAAGCTGCGCCAGTTTCAGGATTTGGGTCACACCGCGATTTTTCTCATCGGCGATTTCACCGGCATGATTGGCGATCCCACCGGCAAGAACATTACCCGCAAGCCGCTGTCGCGCGAGGAAGTTGCTGTCAACGCCCGCACCTACCGGGAACAAATCTTCAAGGTGCTCGATCCGGCGCGCACGGAAATCATTTTCAATTCGCAATGGATGGACAAGATGACGGCGGCCGATCTCGTCGGCCTCGCGGCGAAGCACACGGTGGCACGCATGCTGGAGCGCGACGATTTTCAGCAGCGCTACCGCGAGGGCCAGCCGATCGCCATCCATGAATTTCTCTATCCGCTGGTGCAGGGCTACGACTCGGTGGCGCTGAGGGCCGACGTCGAACTCGGCGGCACCGATCAGAAATTCAATCTGCTGGTGGGGCGCCAGTTGCAGGAAGCCTATGGCCAGGAACCACAAGTGGTGCTGACCATGCCGTTGCTGGAAGGACTGGACGGCGTCAACAAGATGTCGAAATCGCTCGGCAATTACGTTGGCATCACCGATCCGCCGGATGAAATGTTCGGCAAGCTGATGTCGGTTTCCGACGATCTGATGTGGCGCTATTACGAGTTGCTGAGCTTCCGCCCGATGGCGGAGATCGAACGTTTCAAGAAGGAAGTGGCGGATGGCGTCAATCCGCGCGACATCAAGGTGCGACTGGCGCTGGAGATCGTCACACGTTTCCACAGCGCGTCGACGGCCAAAGCGGCCGGGGAAGGCTTTGCCCGCCGGTTCCGCGACCGTGAACTGCCCGATGAAATTCCGGAAGTGCGACTCGCGGCTCCCGATGGACGTATGGTAATTGCTTCCGCACTCAAGGAGTCGGGCATGACCGCCAGCGCGTCGCAGGCGATACAGTTAATCGTGCAGGGCGCCGTGCGCGTGGATGGCGAGCGAATCAGCGATAAAAAATTATCACTGCAGACAGGTCGCAGCTACCTCATACAGGTCGGCAAGCGCCGCATCGCCAAAATCCGCATCGTGTGACAGTAGTGAATGACGGCGTAACCGCGATATCAGTGTCATTTGCCATCGAGCCAGCCGCCGACCGCCTGCAAAGGCGCCGGATTGGAGGTGCCGCTGATCCACGCCGCGAAACCCAGGCGATGAACTTCCTGTCTGGTACCGGGTAGCACGATGTCCGCGACGTAGTGATCGCCATCGCGTTTGAGCGGCGCTTGGGTGAGGCCGAGGACCACGAAATCATGATGCAGGGTGCGGCCCGAGTTCTCTCCGTTCTTGATATCCGTGGCCAGACCAAATCCCAGCAATGCGACGTTGACAATCGCATCGGCGGGAATGGTGGTGGATGGCTCGAAACTCACCTCGCCGTGATGGTCATCGCCAAGTTCAACCTGTAACTGCCCGACCGGCCGTCCCGCTTCCAGTTCCAAATCAGGCTTGCTGAACCAGCCGCGCCATTCCCGGCCCTGCACGACGATGCCGGGGGTGTAGACCTGGCTCACGCCGCCGGCCTGTACATAGTGCTGCTGGCGCTCGCTATAGACGGGGGAGGCGAAGCGATCCTCCCAGCCGAGGTAATTCCAGTAGTCGACGTGAAACGCCACCGGCACGATGTCCCGCCAGAGCCGCGCGTCCTGGGTGAACCCGCTCAACCACCGATCCGCCGGCGGACAGCTGCTGCACCCCTCGGAGGTGTAGAGCTCGACCAATTGCACCTGTGCGACGGGACTCGTGAATTTCATGGGCGCACCCTCCACCCGGCCGATCTGCACTATCAGCATCAACGAAAACAGCACGATTCTCCTGAACCACATGGCGCCTGCTCCTTCATTGGGGCATCGGGCCCTTGAAAATGGGATGTCGGAATGGAGCGGAAAGTAACGGTTTTGCACGTCCGGCTTGACCTCGCCAAGGAAGCCCTGTAGTTTCTCAATCCTTTGTTTTTCAGGTACAAACCGGCGGAGTCAGGGCTGTGGGTAAGAAAATGCGGGGGGCGGAGATTTTTGTCCGGGCGCTCAAGGACGAGGGGGTCGAGTTCATATTCGGCTATCCCGGCGGTGCCGTCCTCCATATCTATGACGAACTGTTCAAACAGGATGCGGTCAAGCACATCCTCGTGCGACACGAGCAGGGGGCGACGCACGCCGCCGACGGCTACGCGCGCGCGACCGGCAAGCCCGGCGTGGTGCTGGTCACCTCCGGCCCCGGTGCGACCAACTGCGTCACCGGCATCGCCACCGCCTACATGGATTCGATCCCGATGGTGGTGTTCACCGGCCAGGTGCCCACGCACCTCATCGGCAACGACGCCTTCCAGGAAGTCGACGCCGTCGGCATCACCCGCCCCTGCGTCAAGCACAACTTCCTCGTGGAGGACGTGAAGGACCTGGCCGCGACCATCAAGAAGGCGTTTTACATCGCCGCGACGGGGCGTCCCGGGCCGGTGGTGGTGGACATCCCCAAGGACGTCACCGCGGATTCGACGGAGTACTACTATCCGCAGAACATCGAGATCCGCTCCTACAAGCCGGTGACCAAGGGCCATCCCGGCCAGATCCGCAAGGCGATGCAGCTTTTGTTTGCCGCGAAGCGGCCGATGATCTACACCGGCGGCGGCGTGGTGATCGACAATGCCGCGGCCGAACTCACCGAGTTCGCGCGCCTGCTGGGATTTCCGATCACGAATACGCTGATGGGCCTGGGCGCGTATCCCGCCACCGACAGGCAGTTCGTCGGCATGCTGGGCATGCACGGCACCTACGAGGCCAACATGGCCATGCACCACTGCGACGTGCTGCTCGCCATAGGCGCGCGCTTCGATGATCGCGTCACCGGCGATCTCGCCAAATTTTGCCCGGACGCCAAGATCGTCCACGTCGACGTCGATCCCTCCTCGATCGCGAAGAACGTGCCGGTGGACGTGCCCATCGTCGGCAGCGCACGCGAGGTGCTGCGCGAGATGATCAAGGTCGTCAAGGAGGCCAGGTTAAAGCCGATGTCGCGCAAGAGCGACCCGTGGTGGAAGCAGATCGACGAATGGGCGTCGGTGGACTGCCTGCGCTACGACCGCAAGAGCAAGGTGATCAAGCCGCAGCACGTCATCGAGGAGCTGTACGCGCTGACCAAGGGTGACGCCTACATCACCTCGGATGTGGGCCAGCATCAGATGTGGGCGGCGCAGTACTACAAGTTCGATCAGCCGCGCCGCTGGATCAACTCCGGCGGCCTCGGCACGATGGGCTTCGGCATGCCGGCCGCGATGGGCGTGCAGCTCGGTTTCCCGAAGGCCACCGTCTGCTGCGTGACCGGCGAGGCCAGCCTGGTGATGTGCATACAGGAACTGTCGACCTGCCTGCAATACAACCTGCCGATCAAGATCATCAACCTGAACAACCGCTACATGGGCATGGTGCGGCAGTGGCAGGAGTTCTTCTATGATCGCCGCTATTCGCACTCCTACATGGACGCGCTGCCCGATTTCGTGAAACTGGCGGAATCCTTCGGTCACGTCGGCATGCGTGTGGAAAAGACCCCGGAGGTGCGCGACGCGCTCAAGAAGGCGCTGGCGATGAAGAACAAGCTGGTGCTGCTCGACTTCATCACCGATCAGACCGAAAACGTCTATCCCATGATCGCCGCGGGCAAGGGCCATCACGAGATGCATCTGGCGCCGGGCTCGGGAACGAACCGGGAGCTGGCCTGACCCATGCGGCACATCCTCTCCATCCTGATGGAAAACGAGGCCGGCGCGCTGTCGCGGGTGGCGGGCCTGTTCTCCGCGCGCGCCTTCAACATCGAATCGCTGACGGTGGCGCCGACCGAGGACCCGACGGTGTCGCGCATGACGCTGGTGACGAGCGGCTCGGATGAGATCGTCGAGCAGATCACCAAGCAGTTGAACAAGCTCATCGACGTCATCAAGCTCATCGACCTCAACGAGGGCCCGCATATCGAGCGCGAATTGATGCTCATCAAGGTCATGGCGCGCGACGGCGGCCGCGAGGAGGTGAAGCGGATGGCGGAGATCTTCCGAGGCCGCATCATAGACGTGACCGACACCACCTACGTTATCGAACTGACCGGCACGGGCGAGAAACTGGACGCCTTCATCGAGGCGCTGGACAAGTCGCTGATTCTGGAAGTGGTGCGCACCGGCGTGTCCGGCATCGCGCGCGGCACGCGCGCGCTCAGCCTGCACATCCCCAGCATCACGCGTCCCGCGCCGGCGGCCAAGACCGAAACTGCGTCCGCCAAGGCGACGCAGGTGTCGGTGAATCCGGATCATCTTCTTTAATTGCAAAACGCAACCAACGGGAACTCACATGTTGAATATTTACTACGATAAAGACGCCGACCTGACATTGATCCAGAAGCGCAGGGTCGCCATCATTGGCTACGGCTCGCAGGGCCACGCCCACGCCAACAATCTCAATGATTCCGGCGTCAAGGTCGTGGTCGGTTTGCGGCCCGGATCGGCCTCGGCGAAAAAGGCCGAAACCGCGGGGTTGACGGTCAAATCCGTCGAGGAGGCGGTCAAGGGCGCCGACGTGGTGATGGTGCTGGCGCCAGACGAACATCAGCGTGAGCTGTACAGCAAACAAATCGAACCGAACATGAAGAAGGGCGCGGCGCTGGCCTTCGCCCACGGCTTCAACATCCATTTCCAGCAAATCGTGCCGCGCGAGGATTTGGATGTAATCATGATTGCACCCAAGGGGCCGGGGCATCTGGTGCGCTCAACCTACAAGGAGGGTGGCGGTGTGCCCACGCTCATCGCCGTGTTTCAGGACAAGAGCGGCCAGGCCAAACAGATCGCGCTGGCCTACGCCAGCGCCAACGGCGGAGGCCGCGCCGGCGTCATCGAGACCAATTTCCGCGAGGAGACCGAAACCGATCTGTTCGGCGAACAGACCGTGTTATGCGGTGGCATCACCGCGCTGGCGCAGGCGGGATTCGAGACACTGGTCGAGGCCGGTTATGCGCCGGAGATGGCGTACTTCGAATGCCTGCATGAACTGAAGCTCATCGTCGATCTGATGTATCAGGGCGGCATCGCCGACATGCGCTATTCGATCTCCAACACCGCCGAGTATGGCGATTACACCCGCGGACCGCGCATTGTGACCGAGAAGACCAGGCAGGAGATGAAGAAGATCCTGAAGGAGATCCAGACCGGCCAGTTCGCGCGCGAGTTCATTCTCGAGAATCAGGCGGGCGCTTCCGTGATGAAGGCGCAGCGCCGGCTTTGTGCCGAGCATCCGATCGAGAAAGTGGGCGCCAAGCTGCGCGCCATGATGCCGTGGCTGAAGACCAACAAGCTGGTCGACCGCTCTCGTAATTGAGAGAAACTGATGCGGAGACTGTCTGCATTGCCCAACGTTAAGCAGATCAACAGCGGCAATGCCGCCGCTCCACGGCGGCGGGGGATTTATCTGCTGCCGAATCTGTTCACCACGGCGGCGATGTTCTCCGGTTTTTACGCCATCGTTTCCGCCATCCACGAACGCTTTGAACCCGCCGCCATCGCGCTGTTCGTGGCCATGATCCTGGACGGCATGGACGGCCGCATCGCGCGGCTCACCAATACACAGAGCGATTTCGGCGCCGAATACGACAGCCTCTCCGACATGGTGTCCTTCGGTCTGGCGCCGGCGCTGGTGGTGTATCTCTGGTCGTTGAATGCCTTCGGCAAGGTCGGCTGGATGGCGGCGTTCCTCTACGCCACCATGGCGGCACTCCGGCTCGCGCGTTTCAACACCCAGGTCGGCATCGCCGACAAGCGTTACTTCCAGGGACTGCCGAGCCCCGCCGCCGCGGCACTGGTGGCGGGCATCGTCTGGGTGGGCGATGACAACGCCTGGCGGGGCAACGCCGCCATCATCACCTCGTCCTTCCTGCTGACCGTGGCCGCCGCCATGCTGATGGTAAGCCGCTTCCGTTATCACAGCTTCAAGGAACTCGACCTGCGCGGCCGGGTGCCGTTTCTCAAGATACTCGTGGTCGTGCTGGTGTTTGTGTTTCTGTCGCTCAATCCGCCCTTCATGCTGCTGGGGCTCTTCCTGCTGTATGCCGCCTCCGGTCCGGCGCTGACGTTGATGACGCTGCGCGCCCGCCGCGCCGCCCGCCGCGC
>DATJVC010000037.1 GCA_035501935.1 Gammaproteobacteria bacterium
ACGGGATTGTCCTTGACTACCGGATTGCCGAAACCATCCTCGTAGTTGGCGATGGCGAAGTTAAAGAGTGAACGCAGCACGCGCATGACGCCGTTGGCGTAGTACTGGCCGCTCCTCTCGCCCAGCTCCCGATGACGGGCAACCACCATGTCGCGGCGTATGGACAGCAGAGGTTTGTTCGCCCAATCCGAAAGAGCGACCTTGACCGACCGTCCGTAATCGTAGAGCGTGTGTTTGGTAAGATTCGTCCGCACCCGCATGAAATCCTCGAGCACTTGGGAGAGCGTGATTTGTGCCATGCGGTGCCGCTCCCGCTCCGCGATCGGGTTCTCACCCGTGGCGACCTGACCCAAGAGACTAGCGGCCTTCTTGCGAGCCTGCTCACAGGTGAGTTCACCGAAGCGGCCCAGCGTCATGCGCCGTACCCGTCCGTCGATGCGTTTCTCAACGATGAATGACTTTGTACCGCCGGCGGTGATGCGTAGGCCGAAACCCTTGAGCACTGAATCGCGCAAGAATTCCTGACCGCTTGCAGGTAGGGGATGAGCGTCAATGACGCGCTTGGTCAGCCGGACCCACTGATCTGGCCTCTTTGTAGACACAGTGTAGACAGTTGCGCTCAAGGTTGGTCAAAAAGTATCCAAAGTGTGCGGAACACCCTAAACCACCTTTAAGACACTTCGCAACGGATTTCAAACAACTGCAAAAAATGGCATACTGATGAGGAAATTTGAGGTATGCGTTCGTAATCAGTAGGTCGTCGGTTCGATTCCGGCCACCGGCACCATTCTGTCGGGAAGCTGTCATAGCGGTGGCGGCGTTGCAGTTGTAATATTGAGTTGCGCAGTTCGTAAGTGACCTGTCATTTTATTTCTTGGTTGCAAGCGTTCTCAAAGTGAGCGCCCCAAAGGGGTGCATTGATCGATGAAGATTATGGACGCAGTAAAGAATTCAGCGCGGGCGAATCTTGTGCCCGGGCATCTGGGTGACTTCACGCTGACCACAAGAACACTTCGCATCGTCCTGCTGGCCTGCCTTGCGGGCGTCATCAGCACGGGGGCGGCTTGGGCCCTGTTGAAGCTCATCGGGCTCATGACCAACCTGGCCTTCTATCAGCGCTTCAATTTTGCGCTGGTGGCGCCCGCCGCCAACCATCACAACCCCGCGCTCATCCTCCTGCTGCCCATTCTCGGCGGGTTGCTGGTCGGGCTGATGGCGCGCTACGGCAGCGAAGTCATCCGCGGGCACGGCATGCCCGAGACGATCTACTCCATACTCCACGACGGCAGCAAGGTGAAGCCGCGCGTCGCGATGCTCAAGCCGCTCTCCGCCGCCATCACCATCGGCACCGGCGGGCCGTTCGGCGCCGAGGGCCCCATCATCATGACCGGCGGCGCCTTCGGATCGCTGGTGGCCCAGTTCCTCCACCTGACCGCGGACGAGCGCAAGACGCTGCTGGTCGCCGGCGCGGTGGCGGGCATGACGGCGACGTTCAACGCGCCCTTTGCGTCCATCCTGCTCGCGGTCGAGCTGTTGCTGTTCGAGTGGCGCCCGCGCAGCTATCTGCCGGTGGCCTTCGCGGTCTGCGTGGCGGCGATCCTGCGCGTGCCCCTGCTCGGCAGCGCGCCCGTATTCCCGATCGGCACCCTGGCGCCGGCGTTGACGCCCGTCGAATATCTGCTGTGCCTCGTCTGCGGCGGCGCGGGCGCCCTGCTCGCGGTGGCGGCGACGCGCCTCATCTACTTCTCCGAGGACATGTTCATGAAGCTGCCCATCCACTGGATGTGGTGGCCCGCGATCGGCGGCCTGATCATCGGCGTCGGCGGCCTGTTCGAACCGCGCGCGCTGGGCGTCGGCTACGACGTCATCCAGATCTTCCTCAACGGCACGGCGACGGTCTCGCTGATCGTCGGCATCCTCGTCGTCAAGACGCTCATCTGGTCGCTGTCGCTCGGCTCCGGCACGTCCGGCGGTGTGCTGGCGCCGATCGTCATGCTCGGCGCGGCGCTCGGCAGCCTGCTGGCGCTCATATTCCCGCACGTGGCCCCCGGCTTCTGGGCCCTGGTCTGCCTGGCGGCCGTCATCGGCGGCGTGATGCGGCTGCCGCTGACCGGCGTGATCTTCGCGATCGAACTCACCCACGACTGGACGGCGCTGCTGCCGCTGACGATTTCGGCGACGGCGGCCTTCGGCATCTCGGCCCTGCTGCTCAAGCGGTCGGTGCTGACCGAGAAGGTGGCGCGCAAGGGGTTCCACCTCACGCGCGAATATTCCACCGATCCGCTGGAGGTCATGCTGGTGCGCGAAGTGATGCGGCGCGACTTCACCAGCTTCCGGAAGGGCACGCCGCTGAACGATGCGGTGACGTCATTCGCCGCGGCGCGCAGGGTGGTGAAAAAAGACGAGCATCCACAGCGCATCTATCCGGTCCTCGACGCGCAGGACCGGCTGGCGGGCATCGTCACGCGCCGCGACATGCTGGACGCCACCTTGTCGGGAGGCTCGGCGCCGAACGCCACGATCGACAACATCGTGTTGAGCAACCTGACCGTCTGCCATCCCGACATGACGCTGCGCGAGGTCTCCTACGTGCTGGCGGAAAGCCGGGTGTCCTGCGTGCCGGTTGTGGAGCGCCATGATGCGCGGCAGGTCGTCGGCCTGATGACGGTCGAGGACCTGCTGCGGGGCCGTCTTCAGGATCTGGAGGAGGAGCGCCTGCGGGAGCGGGTGCTGCACGTGCGTCACTTCTTCCGGTTGCCGCGTGGCAGGCGGCGACGGATCAAGAATCCGCTCTCCGCGCCCTAGGCCGGTCCACGGCCCGGGTCAGCGCCGGCGATCGCCGTCAGAAATAAGGCGAAAACAGCCAGGAAATGGCGTCGCGCAGGCGCACGGGCAGCGATCGCGCCTCGATCTCCCGCAGCGTCACCGCTTCGGAGCGGTTGCGCACCTCCTCGAAGTGCCGGGTCAGTTTTTCGACCAGCCTGGGGTCGAATGCCTCCACGACCAATTCGAAATTGAGCCGCAGGCTGCGCGTGTCGATGTTCGCGGAGCCGAACTGCACGTAATCATCGTCAACCAGAAACAACTTGGTATGGGCGAAGGGCGCCGGCCGGTAGTAAATGCGTACCTGGTGCTGTAACAGTGGAGCGAGCAGGTTGCGGGTGGCCCAGTCGATCCAGGGGTGGTCGCTCCGTTGCGGAAGAATGATGCTCACGTCCACGCCGCGCAGCGCCGCCGCCTGCAGCGCGGATACCAGCGCCGGACTGGGCACCAGATACGGCGTCATGATCCATGCCCGGTGATGGGCGCTTGCCAGCGCGCCGATCAGGATCAACATCAGGATATCGCGCCCCTCGCTCGGACCGCTGGTGATGACGCGGGCGATGGCGTCACCCGCGGCCGGGGGCGGCGTCTGCGACGCCGCCGTGTTCTCTTCGGTCACGAACCGCCAGTCGGCGGCGTAGGCATCCGCCATCTGCCGCGTCAGCGGACCCCGGATCCGGAAGTGCAGGTCCTCGACGTGATGCCTCTGCGGCAGGTTCAGCAGGTGGTGTGCGGCGATATTCATGCCGCCGGTAAAGGCCACCTCCTCGTCCACCAGCAGCAGCTTGCGATGATTGCGCAGGTTGATATGAAACAGCGGCGGCCACCAGCGCAACGGCAGGAAAAGCGCCGGCCGCAATCCGCGGCTCTCCAGCAGGGCGCTGCCTCGTGGCCGGTAGAACACATCGGCCATGCCGTCGAGCAGCACGCGGACGTCGACGTTGCGTTGCCGGGCCTCGGACAATGCGGCCGCGAATTGCTCCCCGACGATGTCATGGAAATATATGTAGGTCGACAGGCAGATACTGCGGCGCGCGCCGCGGATCGCCTCCAGCATCGCCGGGTAGGCCTGCTCGCCGTTGAACAAGGGTTCGATCCGGTTCCCCCTGACGAGCGGCCATCCGGTCAGGGCCTCCCCGAGGCGCACCAGCTCGCGCACCCCGGTCGCGTCACTCTGGCGGGTCGCAGGGGGGTTGATGTCGCCGCCCGGGATCGGGGCCGGCCGCCGCGGTCCACGCAGGCGTTGGGCAAGCCGCTCGACCCGATTCATGCCGAACAGGTAGTACAGCGCCGCGCCCGCATAGGGGAACAGCCAGCAGGCCGCGATCCAGCCCCAGGCGGATCGCGGGTCGCGTTTGTTGAGCAGCGCATGCGTGGCGGCCATGATCGCGACCATCGCATGAACGCCGAAGAACACAAGATAATGTGCGGACATGCTCCCCATCGGATTTACATTCGCGTCGGTATGCCGATCTCGACGGCCAGCGGCAGATGATCCGAGGTGGTCCTCGACAGGGCTTCCAGGCTGTAGACCCGGACCTCGGGCGAGACCAGCACGTGATCTATCCGCCGATGGGGCCGCCAACTCGGAAAGGTGGCGGGACTGTGCGGCGACACGCAGAGCCCGCTGTCGCGCAAGCCGGGATGGCGCAGCAGGTCCTCCGGTTCGCAATTGAGATCGCCCAGCAGCACCACGGGGCGGTTCCGCGGCAGGCGCCCACTCAGGAAATCGAGTTGCTGATGCCGCGCCCGCGCGCCGAGAGAAAGGTGCGCGATCACGACCTCCAGATCGCCCGCGTCGCCGCCCAGCTTCACGCTGAGCGCGCGGCGGCCGGGGATCGGGGAAGGCAGGTGGAATTCATCGACGCGCCGCGGCGGAATGCGGCTGAGATACCCCAGGCAGTGCCGCGTGATCGGGCGCAGGTCCCGGGTGATGGTCAGGCCGAAGTGGGGAAAGTGCGCGCGATGGGCAAGATATTCGATTTGATTGCGCCACAGGGTCCGCAGGCTGCCGGCATCCCCTTCCTGAAGCGCCACGACGTCGTAGGGCCCGATCAATTCGGCGATGCGGTCGAGGTTCGCGCGCATGCCGGGGCCCGGCAGGACATGGCGCCAGGCGCGCGTCAGGTAGTCGCCGTAATGGCGCGTATGCAGCCCGATTTGCATGTTGAAATTGAGCAGCCGCAGGCGCAGGTGCGGCTTGGCCGCTCCAGGCCGGCTGGCCGGCAATGCAGTGGTGAGTTCGCCTGCCATCTTCACGGGATTGTACCGGGAATAGTCCGGCATCCATTGATACTGATCATAAAACAAGCGCGTGATAGCCTGTTCCGCCCGCCTTCAGTCGCCACCGCGTCAACGGCCCATCCGGGGAACGCATGAACGAACGCCGCATCCATGAGATTTTCGAGATCAGCGTACTGCTGAAGGGGGTTCACGCGTTGATCGAATGCATCGGCGGCCTGGCGCTGGTTTTCGTCAGCACCGGCGCCATCACCGGCCTCGTCGATACGCTCACCCAGGAAAAGCTGATCGAAAACCCGAATGACTTCGTCGCCACGCATCTCATCCGCCTGATGCAGGATTTCACCGTCGGCACCCAGCGCTTCTACGCCTTCTATCTCCTCAGCCACGGCATCATCAAGGGGTTTCTCGTCGTCGGTTTGCTCAGGAACAAGCTGTGGGCCTATCCCGCCTCGCTGGTCTGCCTGGGCCTTTTCATCGTCTACCAGCTCTACCGTTATTCATACACACACGGCGCCGGTCTCATCACGCTGTCGATCTTCGATACCTTCCTGATGGGATTGATCTGGCACGAATACCGGCTGCTCCGCCGTCACCTGCCGTCGCGGTAAATCGGCCTTCATGCCGCGCCGCGCCGGCGCTGCAAAAGCAGAGCGGCGGCGATATCCGCATCGCCGCCGCCAAAACCTGCAATTACCCCCCGGGTCGCGAGGGTAATCAAGTGAAACCCGAATCCTTTCCCGGTGATTATTTGTCGCCGGTAATGGGGGCTGTCACGGCCTCAACAGCGCCCACTCCAACATTCGCCGCGCCTTCGACGGCCTGACCCGCGGCCTTGACAGTACCTTTGACCGTACCCGTCACCACGCCGGTGGCGCCGTCTTTTTTCGTATCCTCCGAAACACCCTCGACTATCTGGCCCGGCGCAGTCACTGCCTGTTCGGTTCCTTCAGCCGCGCGTTCAACCCCTTTCGCCTCATCGGCAAACGAGGCAAGAGAGAAAAGTCCGGTGAAACCCAGTACTGCCAATATTGCAATTGCCCGCTTCATTTTCATATCTCCCATTACTGTTTGAAACTGCACATGGCTTCTTTACCTTCAACACCGGACATTATAGTGGATGCCGGGAATTTGACTCAGAACAATGAAACGGGACTTGCAGATGCCGTTCAGTTGGCGTTCAAGATCAGGGGGCGTAATATTGCCCCATGCGAAACCCGACGCTCACCGCCCTTGCGTTCCTGCTGCTGCTCCCGGCGACCGCCAAGGCCGGGATATTCAAATGCACCGTCGCCGACAGGGTGGAATACCGGGACGTGCCGTGCGCTGCCAATGCCGAGCAGCAGGTGATTGAGATCAGCAACGATGTGCAGTCCGCCCCGCCGACGGATCCGGCGGCCGTCGCGGCGCAATTGCGCCAGGCCGATCAGGCGCTGTCCGATCGGCTGCAGCAGGAACGCCTGCTGCGCATGCAGATCGCCGCCCAGCAGGCGCAGCTGGATCAGCAGGAGCGCATCGCCGAGGAAAACATGGCGGCGGAGCAGGAAAACAGCAACGTGTACGTGCCGCTATATGGCGCGCCGTTCGGGGCCTTCAACCATCATCGTATCGGCAGGCACTTCGGCCATCCGGGGAACATGAGGCCGCCGCATCAATTCCCGCACCAACACACGTTCAACGGGAATTCATTCGGCGCCCGCGCGCCGATGCGCACCGGCTCGTTCGCGGCCAATATCAGGTTTTGAGTCGTCATCCGCAG
>DATJVC010000038.1 GCA_035501935.1 Gammaproteobacteria bacterium
GCGCGCGCCTCACCGCCGTATTTCTTGGCCATCACGGTCGTGATCGCCGCCGTCAGCGTGGTCTTGCCATGATCCACGTGGCCAATGGTCCCCACATTCACGTGCGGCTTGGTGCGCTCAAATTTGCCCTTGGACATGATCCTTGCCTCTTCTCCGGGTTATGCAGCTGCCTTCTTGATGACGGTTTCGGCCACGCTGGCCGGTGCTTCCGAATACTTCGCGAATTCCATGGTGTAGGTGGCGCGGCCCTGGGTGGCGGAGCGCAGGTCGGTGGCATAGCCGAACATCTCGGCCAGCGGCACCTCGGCACGGATGATCTTGCCGGCCGGGGAATCCTCCGTACCCATGACGATGCCGCGGCGGCGGCTCAAATCGCCGTTCACGGTGCCCATGTAATCCTCCGGCGTCACCACTTCCACCTTCATGATGGGCTCCAGCAGCACCGGTCGGCCCTGCTTGGCGCCTTCCTTGAAGCCCATGGAGCCCGCAATCTTGAACGCCATTTCGCTGGAGTCCACGTCGTGGTAGGAGCCGTCATAAATGGTGACCTTCACATCGACCACGGGATAGCCGGCGATGACGCCGTTTTGCAATTGTTCTTCGACGCCTTTTTGCACGGCGGGGATATATTCCTTCGGCACCGTACCGCCGACGATGTCGTTGACGAACTCAAAGCCGGTGCCGGGCGCCATGGGTTCCAGCTTGAGCACCACGTGACCATACTGACCGCGGCCGCCGGATTGGCGTATGAACTTGCCCTCGGCCTTTTCCACCACCTTGCGGATGGTTTCGCGGTAGGCCACCTGCGGCTTGCCGACGTTGGCCTCGACCTTGAATTCGCGCTTCATGCGATCGACGATGATTTCAAGATGCAATTCACCCATGCCAGAGATGATGGTCTGGCTGGACTCCTGATCGGTATGAACGCGGAAGGATGGATCCTCCTGCGCCAGCTTCTGCAGGGCGATGCCCATCTTCTCCTGGTCGGCCTTGGTCTTGGGCTCGACGGCCACCGAGATGACCGGCTCGGGAAACTCCATCTTTTCCAGGGTGATGACCTTCTCCAGATCGCACAGCGTATCGCCTGTGGTGACATCCTTCAGGCCCAGCGCGGCGGCGATGTCGCCGGCACGCACTTCCTTGATCTCGTCACGATGGTTGGCGTGCATCTGCAGAATACGGCCGATGCGCTCCTTGCGGCTCTTGACCGGGTTGTAGACGGTGTCGCCGGAATTGCATACGCCGGAATAGACGCGGAAAAATGTCAATGTGCCGACAAAGGGGTCGGTCGCAATCTTGAAGGCCAGCGCGGCAAACGGCTCGTCATCGGAGGCATGGCGCTCCGCTTCGGTGGAGTCCTTGTCATCCAGATGACCCTTGATCGCCTTGCGATCCATGGGCGAGGGCAGATATTCAATCACGCCGTCCAACAGCGCCTGCACGCCCTTGTTTTTGAACGCGGAGCCACAGAATACCGGCACGATTTCGCTGTTGAGCGCGCGGGCGCGGATGCCTTCCTTGATTTCCGCCTCGGACAGCGTCTCGCCGCCGAGATATTTCTCGGTCAGTGCCTCACTGGCCTCCGCCGCGGCTTCGATGAGTTTTTCCCGCTGCTCCTCGCAAGCCTTCTTCATGCCGGAGGGGATCTCGCGCAGTTCGAACTTCATTCCCTGGCTGGCCTCGTCCCAGTAAATGGCCTTCATCTTGACGAGGTCCACGATGCCTTCGAATTTATCCTCGGCGCCGATCGGGATCTGCATGACGACGGGTTTGGCGCCCAGACGAGCCTTGATCTGTTCGACCACGCGCTGGAAATTGGCGCCGGCGCGATCCATCTTGTTGACGAAGGCCACGCGCGGCACGCCGTATCTGTTGGCCTGCCGCCAGACCGTCTCCGACTGTGGTTCGACGCCGCCCACGGCGCAGAACAATACGACTGCGCCGTCCAGAACCCGCAGCGAGCGTTCAACTTCGATGGTGAAGTCCACATGGCCCGGCGTGTCGATGATATTGATGCGATGTTCCGGAAACTGCTTGTCCATGCCGCTCCAGAAGCAGGTGGTGGCGGCCGAGGTGATGGTGATGCCGCGCTCCTGCTCCTGTTCCATCCAGTCCATGGTGGCGGCGCCATCGTGCACCTCGCCCATCTTGTGCGACTTGCCGGTGTAATACAGGACGCGCTCGGTGGTCGTGGTCTTGCCGGCGTCGATATGCGCGCTGATGCCGATATTGCGGTAGCGATCGATGGGGGTAAGGCGCGGCATGGCGGCGATTCCTGGCGGTTGACTTCGATTACCAGCGGTAATGGGCGAAGGCGCGGTTGGCCTCGGCCATCTTGTGCATGTCTTCGCGCTTGCGCACGGCGGCGCCGCGATTTTCCGCCGCTTCCAGCATCTCCGCCGCCAGCCGCTGGCCCATGGATTTTTCTCCACGCTCCCGCGCCGCCTCCACCAGCCAGCGCATGGCCAACGCGGTGCGGCGGCTCGCGCGCACCTCCACCGGCACCTGGTAGGTGGCGCCGCCGACCCGGCGGGATTTCACCTCGACGCGAGGACGCACGTTGTCAAGCGCCTTGTCGAAGAGTTCGAGCGCGTTACCCTTGGCTTTGGTTTCGACCTGTGCCAACGCGCCGTACACGATTTTTTCCGCAACCGCCTTCTTGCCGCTGTCCATGACCACGTTGACGAACTTTGCAATGGTCTCGTTCCCGAATTTCGGATCGGGAAGGATGACGCGTTTGGCGATGACTCTTCGGCGTGACATGTGGGATCGGCTGTAATTTAATGAATCAGGTCTTGGGGCGCTTGGCGCCGTACTTCGAGCGGCCTTGGCGGCGATCATTGACGCCGGAGGTGTCCAGGGTGCCGCGGATGGTGTGGTAGCGCACGCCGGGGAGGTCCTTGACGCGGCCGCCGCGGATCAGAATCACCGAGTGTTCCTGGAGGTTGTGGCCCTCGCCGCCTATATAAGTGGTCACTTCCTGGCCGTTGGTCAGACGTACGCGCGCGACCTTGCGCAACGCCGAGTTGGGTTTCTTCGGCGTGGTGGTATAGACGCGCGTGCATACGCCGCGCTTTTGCGGACAGCCTTCGAGCGCCGGCACGGTGCTTTTCACCTGTTGCCGCAGCCTCGGTTTTCTGACTAATTGATTGATCGTCGCCATAAAAGATCCGCGGGCGTCGCAAGGTCTCGACGCCCGCCTTTCATCCTCAGTTCACCAGGTGGACTTATGCCGCCGCGAGAAACAACAGCTCGGAGACCAGCCGCCGCCAAAAAAGAGGCGGGATTCTATTTTCCGCCCCCCTTCCTGTCAACACCAGAGTTATCGTTTCCGGCCCGTTGGAGCCGGCACCGACCGCTTTTTACGCCCGTTCAGGCCCTCTACTGCACGGCAACCAGCGGTTGTTCGGCATCACCGCCAGCACTCGGCGCGGCGGCCTCCTGCCCACCGGCTTGGGCGCGCTGGCGGCGCCGTTCCGTGTGGTAGGCGTAGCCCGTGCCTGCGGGGATCAGGCGCCCGACAATGACGTTTTCCTTCAGGCCGCGCAGATCGTCGCGCTTGCCCATGACCGCGGCTTCCGTCAGCACGCGCGTGGTTTCCTGGAACGAGGCCGCCGAGATGAAGGATTCCGTGGCCAGCGAGGCCTTGGTGATGCCCAGCAACAATTGTTCATAAGCCGCCGGCTCCTTGCCGTCCGCCGCAGCCTTGGCATTGGCCTCCAGGATCCGCTCCTTCTCCGCCTGTTCGCCGACCAGGAATGCCGTGCCGCCCGGTGCGGTGATTTCCACCTTGCGCAGCATCTGGCGGATGATGACCTCGATGTGTTTGTCATTGATCTTCACGCCCTGCAGACGATAGACATCCTGCACTTCGTTGACAATGTAGTTGGAGAGGTGGTGAACGCCCTTCAACCGCAGGATGTCATGCGGATCCGGCGCGCCATCAACGATGACCTCGCCCTGCTCCACGTGTTCGCCCTCGAAAACGGTGACGTTCCGCCACTTCGGGATCAACACCTCGTTCTGCTTGCCATCCTTGTCGGTGATGATCAAACGCTGCTTGCCCTTGGTGTCCTTGCCGAAGCTGACCACGCCCGTCAATTCCGCGAGCACCGCCGGATCCTTCGGCTTGCGGGCCTCGAATAGATCCGCCACGCGCGGCAGACCACCGGTGATGTCACGGGTCTTGAGTGATTCCTGCAGGATGCGCGCGAGCGTGTCACCGACCTTGACCGTGGCGCCGTCGTCCATCTTGATGACCGTGTTTGGCAGCAGAAAATAATGCGCCGGCTGATCGGTGCCCGGGATTTTGAGTGAGTTGCCCTTGGCATCGACCAGTTTAATCATCGGCCGCATGTCCTTGGCGCCGGAGCCACGCTTGGCCGCCTCGGTGACGATGAGATCGGTCAGGCCGGTGATGTCATCCACCTGACGGACGACGGTGACATTTTCCACGATATCCGCCCATACCGCCGTACCCGCCACTTCGGCGATGACCGGATGGCTGTGTGGATCCCAATTGGCGACAGCCTGACCGGCCTCCACCTTCTCGCCGTCGGCGACGCTGAGCACCGAGCCGTAGGGCACCTTGTAACGCTCGCGTTCACGACCCACGTCATCGATGATGGCGAGTTCGCCGGAACGCGACACCACCACGAACTTGCCGGACTCCTGCGTCAGCAGCTTCACATTCTGCAGGCGGATGGTGCCCTTCGATTTCACTTCGATGCTGGACACCGCCGCGGCACGCGAGGCGGCGCCGCCGATGTGGAAGGTGCGCATGGTCAGCTGCGTACCCGGCTCGCCGATGGACTGCGCCGCCATCACGCCGACGGCCTCACCGACGTTGACGCGGATGCCGCGCGCCAGATCGCGCCCGTAGCATTGGGCGCAGACGCCGTAACGCGTCTCGCAGGTGATGGGGGAGCGCACCTTCACCTGATCCACGCCAATCTCCTCCAGATGCGCGACCCAGTGTTCATCGAGCATCGTGCCGGCCGGCACCACTACTTTGTTGCCTTTGTGCACATCCTCGGCGATCACGCGGCCCAGCACGCGATCGCGCAACGGTTCGACCACGTCACCACCCTCGATGATCGGAATCATCAGCAGGCCCTCCTTGGTGCCGCAATCTTCCTCGGTCACCACCAAGTCCTGCGCCACGTCCACCAGACGGCGCGTGAGGTAGCCCGAGTTGGCGGTCTTGAGCGCGGTGTCCGCCAGACCCTTGCGCGCGCCGTGCGTGGAAATGAAGTACTGCAACACATCAAGACCCTCGCGGAAATTCGCGGTGATCGGCGTTTCGATGATGGAGCCGTCCGGTTTGGCCATGAGACCGCGCATGCCGGCGAGCTGGCGGATCTGGGCGGCGCTGCCGCGCGCGCCTGAGTCGGCCATCATGAAGATGGAATTGAACGAGGCCTGCTTCACCAGCCTGCCCTGCGTGTCCTTGACCATATCGGCGCCCAGCTTGTCCATCATGGCCTTGGCCACCTGATCATTGGCATGCGACCATAGATCGACGACCTTGTTGTAGCGCTCGCCGAAAGTCACCAGACCGGCGGCGTACTGCTGTTCGATCTCCTTGACACCCTGTTCGGCCGACGTCAGGATTTTCACCTTGTCTTCCGGCACCACCATGTCGTCGACGCCGATGGAAACCCCGGCGCGCGTGGCATGATGGAAACCGGTGTACATCAGCCGATCGGCGAAAATCACGGTTTCCTTCAGGCCCATTTTGCGGTAGCAGGTGTTGATCAGCTGCGAGATGGCCTTCTTATTCAGGTCGCGATTGACCAGTTCGAAGGGCAATCCCTCGGGCAGCACGTTGGCGAGCAGCGAACGGCCCACCGTGGTTTCCACCAGCCGCAGCGCACGGCGCCCCGTCTTGCCCTCGGTAGCGACGACCGGCATGCGCACCTTGATCCTGGCCTGCAACTCGACGGCGCGCCCCTCATAGGCGCGGTGCACCTCGTCCAGATCGGCGAACACCATGCCCTCACCGCGGGCGCCGATGCGTTCGCGGGTCATGTAATACAGCCCCAGCACCACGTCCTGGGTTGGCACGATGATGGGGTCGCCGTTGGCCGGCGACAGGATGTTATTGGTGGACATCATCAGCGTACGCGCCTCAAGCTGCGCCTCGATCGACAACGGCACGTGGACGGCCATCTGGTCGCCGTCGAAGTCGGCATTGAAGGCGGTGCACACCAGCGGATGCAGCTGGATGGCCTTGCCCTCCACCAGCACCGGTTCGAAGGCCTGAATGCCGAGACGATGCAGCGTCGGGGCGCGGTTGAGCATCACCGGGTGTTCGCGGATCACCTCTTCCAGGATGTCCCACACCTCCGGACCCTCGCGTTCCACCAGCTTTTTGGCCGCCTTGATGGTGGTGGCCATGCCGCGGCGCTCCAGTTTCGAGAAGATGAACGGCTTGAACAGTTCGAGCGCCATTTTCTTGGGCAGGCCGCACTGGTGCAGCTTGAGCTGCGGACCGACCACGATGACGGAACGCCCGGAATAATCCACACGCTTGCCGAGCAGGTTCTGGCGGAAGCGGCCCTGCTTGCCCTTGATCATGTCGGCAAGCGACTTTAGCGGCAGCTTGTTGGTGCCGGTGATGGCGCGGCCGCGGCGACCGTTGTCGAGCAGCGCGTCGACTGCCTCCTGCAGCATGCGCTTTTCATTGCGGACGATGATGTCCGGCGCGTTCAGATCGAGCAGGCGCTTCAGGCGGTTGTTGCGGTTGATGACGCGGCGGTAGAGATCGTTGAGATCGGAGGTCGCGAAACGGCCGCCGTCCAGCGGCACCAGCGGGCGCAATTCCGGCGGCAGCACCGGCAACACCTTCAACACCATCCACCGCGGCCGGTTGTTGGAGCTGGTGAAGGCTTCCAGCAGCTTCAGCCGCTTGGTCAATTTCTTGATCTTGGCGTCCGAGGAGGTCTTGGGCAAATCCTCGCGAATGGTGTTGATCTCGGCCTGGACGTCCATGGTGGAGAGCAGCTCATGGATCGCCTCCGCGCCCATGCGCGCGTCGAAGTCGTCGCCGAATTTCTCGATGGCGTCCAGATACTGCTCCTCAGTCAGCAACTGGCCGCGCTCCAGATCCGTCATGCCCGGGTCGATGACCACGTAGCATTCGAAATACAGCACCCGCTCCAGTTCGCGCAGCGAAAGGTCCAGCAGCAGACCCATGCGCGAGGGCAGCGATTTCAGGAACCAGATGTGGGCGACGGGCGAGGCCAGTTCGATATGGCCCATGCGCTCGCGGCGCACCTTGGCCAGCGTCACCTCGACGCCGCACTTCTCGCAGACCACGCCACGGTGTTTCAGTCGCTTGTACTTGCCGCACAGGCACTCGTAGTCCTTCACCGGCCCGAAGATCTTGGCGCAAAACAGCCCGTCACGCTCCGGCTTGAAGGTGCGGTAGTTGATGGTCTCCGGCTTCTTGACCTCGCCGAAGGACCACGATCGGATTTTCTCCGGCGAGGCCAGTCCGATGCTGATGGCGTCGAAATCCTCGACCTGGGCGTGCTGTTTCAACAATTCAAGTAGATCTTTCAAGGATGGTTCTCCTCAAGAGCGCGTGTAGCGCGGGGCGCCGTCATTCCACCAGCTCATTTCTGCTCCAAATCAATGTCGATGGCGAGCGAACGCATCTCCTTCAACAACACGTTGAAGGATTCCGGCATGCCGGCCTCGATGCGGTGATCGCCGTCGACGATGTTCTTGTACATCTTGGTGCGGCCGGTCACGTCGTCGGACTTGACCGTCAGCATCTCCTGCAGCGTGTATGCGGCGCCATAGGCCTCCAGCGCCCAGACCTCCATCTCGCCAAAGCGCTGGCCGCCGAACTGCGCCTTGCCGCCCAGGGGCTGCTGGGTCACCAGCGAGTACGGGCCGGTGGAGCGGGCGTGCATCTTGTCATCGACCAGGTGGTTCAGCTTCAACATGTACATGTAACCGACGGTGATCTGCCGATCGAAGGCTTCGCCGGTGCGTCCGTCGTATAACGTGGTCTGTCCGCTACGCGGCAGGCCGGCGAGTTCCAGCATGTCCTTGATCTCGGCCTCGGTGGCGCCGTCGAAGACGGGTGAGGCCGCGGGCACGCCCTGGCTCAGGTTGCGCGCCAGTTCGACGACCTCCTCGTCGGTCAGGCGGTCGATCTCCTCCCGCCGCCCGCTGCGGTTGTAAATCTTCTCCAGCAGTTTGCGGATGTCACCGGCCTGGCGGTGCGCCTCCAGCAGTTCTTCGATTTGCCGGCCCAAGGCATGCGCCGCCCAGCCGAGGTGGGTCTCCAGGATCTGGCCGATGTTCATGCGCGAAGGCACGCCCAGAGGGTTCAATACGATGTCGACCGGCGTGCCGTTGGCCATGAAGGGCATGTCCTCGACCGGAATGATCATGGACACGACGCCCTTGTTGCCGTGGCGGCCCGCCATCTTGTCGCCCGGCTGTATCCGGCGTTTGACGGCCAGATAGACCTTGACCATCTTCAGCACCCCGGGCGCCAGATCGTCGCCGCTGGTCAGCTTCTCGCGTTTTTCCTCGTAGCGGCGGTCGAAATCCTCCTTCATCTGCTTGATCTGCTGCGCCACGCGCTCCAGCTGTTCGTTGGTCTCCTCGTCACGCAGGCGGATATCGAACCACTTCTCGCGCTTGAGTTCGGAGAGATAGGCCTTGGTGATCTTGTGGCCGGCCTTGAGACCGGCGGGTCCGCCCTCGGCGGTCTTGTTGATCAGCAGCCTCTCGACGCGGGCATAGACGTCATCCTCCAGGATGCGACGCTGATCGGCGAAGTCCTGCTTGACGCGGGTCAACTCGGCGTTTTCGATCTCGAGCGCCCGGGCGTCCTTGTCCACACCGTCGCGGGTGAACACCTGCACGTCGATGACCGTGCCGTTCATGCCCGAGGGCACGCGCAGCGAGGTGTCCTTCACGTCCGAGGCCTTCTCGCCGAAGATGGCGCGCAGCAGCTTCTCCTCCGGCGTCAGTTGCGTCTCGCCCTTGGGCGTGACCTTGCCTACCAGGATGTCGCCAGGATTGACCTCGGCGCCGATGAAGACGATGCCGGATTCATCCAGCTTGGACAGCGCGCCCTCGCCGACATTGGGAATGTCGGCGGTGATTTCCTCCGCGCCGAGCTTGGTGTCGCGCGCCACGCAGGCCAGCTCCTCGATGTGGATGCTGGTGTACTTGTCCTGCTCGACGACGCGTTCTGAGATGAGGATGGAGTCCTCGAAGTTGTAGCCGTTCCATGGCATAAAGGCGACCAGCATGTTCTGACCCAGCGCCAGTTCGCCCAGATCGGTGGCCGAACCGTCCGCCAGCACGTCACCGCGGGCGATGCGATCGCCGGGCTTCACCAACGGCTTCTGGTTCAGGCAGGTGTTCTGGTTGGAACGGGTGTATTTGGTCAGCGTGTAGATGTCGACGCCGGCGGCGCCAGCCTCGGTCTCGTCATCGTTGACGCGCACCACGATGCGGCCGGCATCGACCGAGTCGATGATGCCGCCGCGGCGGGCCACCACGCAGACGCCGGAGTCGCGCGCCACGGTGGCCTCCATGCCGGTGCCCACCAGCGGTTTTTCGGCGCGCAGCGTCGGCACGGCCTGACGCTGCATGTTCGATCCCATGAGCGCGCGGTTGGCGTCGTCGTGCTCCAGGAAGGGGATCAGCGCCGCGGCAACGGACACCGCCTGGCGCGGCGACACGTCCATGTACTGGACGCGATCCGGCGTGGCCAGCGTGAATTCGTTCTGATAGCGGCTCGATACCAGCTCCTCCGTGAAACGGCCGTGCTTGTCGAGCTTGGCGCTGGCCTGGGCGATGACGAACTGGCCCTCTTCGATCGCCGAGAGGTATTCCACCTTGTCGGTGACGCGCCCGTTCTCCACCTTGCGGTAGGGGGTCTCCAGAAAGCCGTATCTGTTGGTGTGGGCGTACACCGCCAGCGAATTGATGAGGCCGATGTTCGGACCTTCCGGCGTCTCGATCGGGCAGACCCGGCCGTAATGCGTCGGGTGCACGTCGCGCACCTCGAAGCCGGCACGCTCGCGCGTCAGGCCGCCCGGGCCCAGCGCCGATATGCGGCGCTTGTGGGTGACCTCGGACAGCGGGTTGTTCTGATCCATGAATTGCGACAGCTGGCTGGATCCGAAGAATTCCTTGACCGCCGCCGACACCGGCTTGGCGTTGATCAACTCCTGCGGCATCAGCCCCTCGGATTCGGCCAGGCTCAGGCGCTCCTTGACCGCGCGCTCGACGCGCACCAGACCGACGCGGAACTGGTTCTCCGCCATCTCACCGACGCTGCGAACGCGGCGGTTGCCGAGGTGATCGATGTCATCCACCGTGCCGTTGCCGTTGCGGATATCGATCAGCACCTTGAGCACGTCGATGATGTCCTCCTTGGACAGCACGCCCGAACCTTCCAGTTCGGCGCGTCCCACGCGGCGGTTGAACTTCATGCGCCCGACCGCGGAGAGGTCATAGCGGTCGAGGGCGAAAAACAGATTGTTGAAGAGCGCCTCGGCGGCCTCCTTCGTCGGCGGCTCGCCGGGCCGCATCATGCGGTAAATCTCGACCTGGGCCTCCAGCGCCGTGCGGGTGGGATCAATGCGCAAGGTATCGGCAATGTACGAACCATGATCCAGATCGTTGGTATAAATCACCTCGACTTCATGCACATTCTTGGCGATCAGTTTGTCGAGCACTTCCTTGGTAATCTCGGTGTTGGCCTCGGCAAGAATCTCGCCGGTGCCCTTGTCAACGATGTCCCTGGCCAGCACCTTGTCGATGACATACTCGCGCGGTACCTCGATCTGGCGCAGGCCCGCCTTCTCCAGCAGCTGGATGTGGCGCATGGTGATGCGCCGGCCCTTCTCGACAATCACCTTGCCCTGTTTGTCGGTGACATCGAAATTCAGGGTCTCGCCGCGCAGCCGGTCGGCCACCAGTTCCAGCGTGAGGCGATCCTTCGAAAGATGGAAGGTGTTGGTGCTGAAAAATATCTCCAGCACCTGTGTGGCGGTGTAACCGAGAGCGCGCAACAACACCGTCGCCGGGATCTTGCGGCGGCGATCGATGCGCACGTAGACGTAATCCTTGGGATCGAATTCGAAATCGAGCCACGAGCCGCGATAGGGGATGACGCGTGCCGAGAACAGCAGTTTGCCAGACGAATGCGTCTTGCCCTTGTCGTGGTCAAAAAACACGCCCGGCGAACGGTGCAACTGGGAGACGATGACGCGCTCGGTGCCGTTGATGACAAAAGTACCGTTCTCGGTCATGAGCGGAATCTCGCCCATGTACACTTCCTGTTCCTTGATGTCCTTGACGGTCTTGCTGGCGCCGGATTCCTTGTCGATGATCACCAGGCGCACCCTGACCCGCAAAGGCGCACAGTAGGTGACGCCTCGGATTTGACACTCCTTGACGTCAAAGACCGGCGTACCCAGCCGGTAATATTCATATTCCAGGCGGGCGTTGCCGGAATAGGCCTCGATGGGGAATACTGATTTGAACGCCGCGTGCAAACCCACCGACCGCAGGTGGTGATCGATCAGCTCACGCCGCTCGGTATCCGACATCGACCGGCCTTCGCGCTTGCGTTGTTCCTCGCGGCGCGTGATCTCCTCGTGCAGCTTCAGCGATTCATCCAGTTGCAAAAACTCGCGATAGGAATCGATCTGGGTGGCCAGTAGATAAGGCACCTCCAGGATCGTCGGACGCTTGCTGAAGTCCTTGCGGATACGCTTCTTCTGGGTGTAGGAATAATCCATCGTCTTCCTCAATCGCGCTGTGCGCTCAAAGGCGCGTCTGCGCAGACGCCACACGGCGGCCGCACTTGTATTACCGCATCAAAGGCGCGGGGCGACGGACATGATGCTCGTCGCCTCCGCGCCATACCGCACTGCCACAACGGCGCTTACTTGACGTCCACCTTGGCGCCGGCGTCTTCCAGCTTCTTCTTGATCGCCTCTGCATCCGCCTTGGACACGCCTTCCTTGACGTTCGAGGGCACGCCCTCGACCAGGTCCTTGGCTTCCTTGAGACCGAGACCGGTGATCTCGCGGATGACTTTGATGACGTTGACCTTGTTGTCACCAAAGGCGGTCATGACCACGTTGAATTCGGTCTTGGCCTCGGCGGCCGGTGCGGCGCCGCCCGCGGCAGCCATTGCCATCGGTGCCGCCGCCATCGCCGCGGACACGCCGAATTTCTCCTCCATCATCTTGACCAGCTCAACCACGTCCATCACCGATTTTGCGGCAATGGCATCGAGTATTTCCTGATTGCTTAAAGCCATGGGGTTCGCTCCAGAATAAGATTAAAAGTTGTCGGATTAAGTTAAGCGGCCTGTTTCTGATCGCGGACGGCGGCTACCGTACGCACCAGTCTGGCGTGCGGCTCATTGAGCGTACGCACAAACTTGATGATCGGCGCCTTCATCACGCCCGCCAGCATGCTCAGCGCCTCCTGGCGCGTGGGCAGCTTGGCGACCTGTTCGATGGCCGCCGGCGCGAGCAGCTTGCCGCCAATCGAGACCAGCTTGACCTTAAGCTTCTCGTTGCCCTTGGCAAACTCGCTCACCACCTTGGCCGCCGAGCCCGGGTCCTGTTCCGAGAAGGCCAGCACCAGCGGCCCCGTCAGACCTTCGCTCATGCAGGCGAACGGCGTATTTTCCAGCGCCCGACGCGCAAGGGTGTTTTTCACCACGCGCAGATAAACACCGGACTGCCGCGCCGCCTTCCTGAGATCGGTCATCTGGGCCACGGTCAGGCCGGCGTATTCGGCGGCCACCGCCGAATGTGCGCGGGCCGCCACTGCGGCCACCTCCGCAACTACCGTTTGCTTCTCAGCCAGAGTCAGCACTGCTTTTCTCCTCCATCACGTTCCCGGCACCTGCGTGCCCGAAACTTTGCACCTGTCCGCGCAACTTGCGGTGCGCGGACGCCTCACGGTACGTTGGCCAGGAACGTTACAACGGTTCATGGGCGATACCGTCTGCGCAGGCACCGTAAAAATGGAAGGCGATGTCCGCCCGCCAGTTCCACGCGCATTAAGTCCCCCAAGAGGGACGCCTGCGGTCTTTGACGTCCGCCCCCTCAACCAAATGCGGGAGACGGCCCAAAGTCTTCAACGCGCCCGTCCTGCCTGACAGACGCTCAATACAATAAATCTTCAGGCGGCAAATTCCGCCCGGTCGACCACGATGCCCGGCCCCATCGTGGTCGACAGCGTAATCTTCTTCAAATAAACGCCCTTGGCCGTGCTGGGACGCGCCTTGCGGATATCCGCAAGCAACGCGTCGAAATTCTCGCGCAATGCCGTCACCTCGAACGATACCTTGCCGATCGGGCAGTGGATGATGCCGGCCTTGTCAATGCGGTAACGCACCTGGCCGCCCTTGGCGTTCTTAACCGCGCCCGCGACATCGGTCGTCACCGTCCCGGTTTTGGGGTTGGGCATCAGACCGCGTGGACCCAGAATCTGGCCCAGCGGGCTCACCACACGCATGGCGTCCGGTGTGGCAATCACCACGTCGAAATTCATCTCGCCGGCCTTGACCTTGGCGGCGAGATCGTCAAATCCCACCAAGTCCGCGCCGGCTTCGCGGGCCGCGTCGGCGTTCTTGCCCTGGGCGAAGACCGCCACCCGCACGGTCTTGCCCGTGCCGCGCGGCAGCAAGGTGGAGCCACGCACCCCCTGATCCGACTTTTTCGGATCGATGCCGAGATTGATCGCAGCCTCGACGGTTTCATCGAACTTGACCTTGGAGCATTCCTTGAGCAGGCGCAGGGCGTCGTTGATTGGACGCGGCCCGCCGTTGCCCAGTTTTTCATCAATCTGCTTCCAGCGTTTGCTGAGATGGATCATGTCACAGGCCCTCCACGTCGATGCCCATGCTGCGGGCCGTGCCGGCGATGGTGCGCACCGCCGCCTCCAGATCGCCGGCCGTCAGATCCGGCTGCTTGGTGCGGGCGATCTCCTCGACCTGTTTGCGGGTCACCTTGCCCACCTTGTCCTTGTTCGGCACGCCGCTGCCCTTGGCCGCGCCCGCCGCCTTGCGCAACAGCACCGAGGCCGGCGGCGTCTTGGTGATAAACGTGAAACTGCGATCGGAGAAGACCGTGATAATGACCGGTATCGGAAGGCCCGGTTCCACGCCCTGGGTTCTGGCGTTGAATTGCTTGCAGAACTCCATGATATTGACGCCTTGCTGGCCGAGCGCCGGACCCACTGGCGGGCTGGGATTGGCCTGGCCGGCAGCCACCTGCAATTTGATATACGCCTGTATCTTCTTCGCCACTGTAATGATCCTCCGGGTGTTGGCGCCTCACGGCTCCCCGTTTGCTTTAATTAATAATGCGCGACTGTCAATCCTTGTCGACCTGACTGAATTCCAATTCGACCGGCGTGGCGCGGCCAAAGATGGATACCGCCACGCGCAGCCGGCTTTTCTCATAATTCACCTCTTCCACGACGCCGTTAAAGTCGGTGAACGGGCCATCCTTGACGCGCACCACCTCGCCGACTTCGTAGAGCACCTTCGGGCGCGGCTTGTCGACGCCCTCCTGCATGCGCTGCAGGATGGCCTCGGCCTCCTTGTCGGAGATCGGCGTCGGATGGTCGCTGCTGCCGCCGATGAATCCCATCACCTTGGGCGCATCCTTGACCAGGTGCCAGGTTTCGTCATCCATCTCCATCTGCACCAGGACATAACCCGGAAAAAACTTGCGGTCGACCTTGCGTTTCTGGCCGTCGCGCATCTCCACCACACCCTCGGTGGGGACCATGATTTCGCCGAACTTGTCCTGCAGGTGGCTTCTCCTGACGCGCTCTTCCAGCGAGCGCTTCACCTGATTCTCGAAACCCGAGTAGGCGTGGACCACGTACCAACGCTTGGTCATTATATTTACGAGCCCCCAAACGTCAGTTGCTGCACCAGCCAGCCTAGGAACTGATCCAGCAGCCACAGCCCCACACCCACCACCACCACCACCACCAGCACGGCAATGGTGGTCTGCACGGTCTCGGCGCGGGTGGGCCAGACCACCTTGCGCACCTCGATCTGCGCCTCTTTCAAAAAACCGGCGATCTCACGGCCCTGTTCAGTGTGATAGGCCAATACCACCGCCATCACCGAGCCCGCCAGCACGCTCACCCAGGCCAGAAAAAGCGAACGCTCGGAGAGGTAATAAAAGCCCGCCAGTCCCCCCAGTAAAAGGAGGACGGCCGCCGTCCATTTCACCTTGTCCTGCGTCGTGGCGCCGTTTACCCGTGCCTGTGAATCCGCCTTGACGCTCATCGTTGCCGCTTTGCTCATGACCCTGCCACACAATCCTCTTTTCGCGCGGGGCATCCGCTTCCTCGTCCCATGCCGGCCGAAGGCTGGCAGGCCAGGAGGGAATCGAACCCCCAACCTGCGGTTTTGGAGACCGCCGCTCTGCCAATTGAGCTACTGGCCTTTAAGGGTTTCAGTTTGCCGCGCCTGAATATTGTCTCGATAAAAAAATCACTCGATAATCTTCGCCACCACGCCGGCGCCCACGGTGCGCCCGCCCTCGCGGATGGCAAACCGCAAGCCCTCTTCCATCGCAATCGGGTTGATGAGCTTGACCACGAGTTTGATGTTGTCCCCGGGCATCACCATCT